>JAJRQT010000057.1 GCA_024280115.1 Bacteroidota bacterium
AAACTTAGTTTTGAAGGCTTCTCTGTCCAATTCTTTTAGTAATTTCATATGCAATATCTTTTCTATAAGATACAAATTAATTACCTGGTTAACAAGCGTTTGAGACTTAAATGGGTAACCCTATAATTTTAATAAAAGCAATACTCAAGACATACAATTTATGATAAGTAATTTATTAATATTATAGGTCTGCCATGGCCAAAATAATCTCAATACGTTTTATTCTCTAGTATTAATAATGGAGATTTATTTTCACCTGACGCCCCTTTGGTATTTTTTTTTGCCATATTAAACACATTTTCTAAATTCATAGCCCCTACAATTACATCCTGATCTCCATCAGCATCGAGATCAGCAACAGCAATATTATTCCACTGATTTTGAGCCGAGGCAGCAAAAGAGTAGGGCATAAACTGATAAGATCCTATGTTTTCCAGATATATAATACCTCTCTCAGGATTTAGTTTCATGTCGGCAAAATTGGATGAGACAATAATATCAGAGTCACCATCTAAATCAAAGTCAACTATTTCAGCTTTTCCTGCTCCATATACAGGATAAAAATATTTTTCATCGAAATTATTATAGCCATCATTCTCAAGAATTCTAATCCCATGATATTGTTTCAGAATTTGCGAGAAATCAAAATTATCACCATTTACATACACAATATCCATAAATCCATCCTTATTAAAATCATGGATGTCTAAATACATGGAGCCATAGACTGATGGAAAACGTGCCGCTAAAGAAAATTTTTTCAGAAAGTCGCCTTTTCCATCATTATAGTATATCATTACCTTTTCATCTCCCTGTGCAAATAATGCTATTATGTCCATAAATCCATCATTATTGAAATCATGGGTTTTTACCATAATCGATCCGGCTACATCTTCGATAATAACATGTTTATAATAATCCTTATCTATTGCGGTATAAAGTGATAAACGACCAATATCATTCCCGTATTCACAGACCAGGATATCTTCTAAACCATCATAATTGAAATCATAATACAAACTTGCCACTGGCCTGTAAAGCGAGTCCAAAATAATTTCTTTTTTTTCTGAATTGAAATTTCCTTTGTATTCATAGCGGACTATTTGACCACGATTTTCATTATTCGGATGCAAGATCCCGGCAAGGGTCATATCAATATAATCAGGCTCGATCCTCATAGAGGTGGGAGGACTTGCTAATTTCATGGTATCTAAAAGTTTACCGGTATAATCAAACTTGTATAATGTACTATTGGTCGCGTCACCTGCAAATACAAATTGTTTCAAAGTGTCAATTTTAGTTACGGTTATTACAGAACTCAAGGAAAGACCATCCGTAAAAGGGTGGGTTAAAAATGTTTCACAATCCGCACTAGGCTTTCTGTCAAACTCTTGTTCTGGCAATGAATCAGGGCTAGTATAATAGAAATAATCTACAATATTCTCCCATTGCTCTTGTTTCAAAGCTGGTGTTTTTGATGCCGCCAATGGGTTGATACTTTTGTAGTGAAGGTTCTTATATTTGTGCATACCAAGTCTTGGCCCCATTTGCGGTAATACATCAAATACCCAGGTCTTTTTATCAAGTAATCCAGGGGAAGATTCTTTATGACAAGTTGTACAATGAGTTTTGGCTAAGTCTTCTCCTTCTTTAATATAGGCTTCATATCTTTCCTTTTCAGGATTGCTACAGCTTGATAATAATAAAGTAAAAGGCAATAGAAATAAACCTATTAAGTATTCTATTCTCATATATCACACAGTTAGTAAAGTAAATGAAAATTATTAGGTGAATATCAGTAGGATTAATCAAAGAAAAAAAATGAATTAGCTTTAATTAATCTTGTAAACAAAATAAATATTCTGACGTAAAATAATATCGCAATTAATTCATTATAGTTCAAAACCATTTTCTCCATTTTTAATTTACCAGCAAAAACATAACAATATTATTGGTCATATAGAAAATCCCATTAAATATGCTTTCAATATTCAAGTTAAAACCAGAATAATCTCAGTTTTTATTCTGAAAAGAAAACTCCATGGTAAGTTGAAATAGAAGTGAAAAAACGGGAAAAAGTAATTTTCATTGAAGATTAAATAGCGTATCTTCAATCAGATAAAAATTTAAAGCGTAAATTTTAGTATATGCAAGAGTCAAAAAACCTTAAATCAATCCTTTATAATAAATGCCAGGAATATACTCAACAGAGAATAGATAATGCCCGAAATGCCATGAAAGCGGCGCAGGAAGCAGCTAACGAAGAATCAAAAAGCAGTGCCGGAGATAAGTACACCACTGACCGCGCTATGCTGCAACTAGAGAAAGAAAAATATGTCCATCAACTCGATGAGGCTACGAAGCTTTCTAAAACCATGGACTTTTTAGATATTGTCAGGAGTACCGATCGAATTGAGTTGGGAAGCCTGATTCACACCAATACAGGAATATTTTTTATCGCAATCAGTCTTGGAAAAATAAGTATCGAGGACAGGGATATATTTGTGATTTCGGCTGTATCTCCTATTGGCAAACTCCTTGTTGGTAAAAAGGTGAATGACACACTTGAATTTAATGGAAGAACTATTACCATAATTGATATATCCTGATTTTTTACCATCAACCTGCCCCTTTAAATTTTGTAATTTAAATATTTCAATCTCCAGGAAAGAAAGTTAGCATCCTTATTCTGCCACCAAATCTTTGGATTTTTATGACAAATCAATTCGTTAATATTTTACAGTCATGAAATAGATAAAAAAATAACGACTTAACTCATTGCCTTACAGTTAGTTGTTACAGCATAAATTAATAATTGAAAAATAATGGTATTATTCGGTTACTTTTTATGACTATTCAGGTATATACTTTTGAATTTTACTAATGACAGTGCGAAAGTTAGTAAAGTTTAGTAGTCAACTTTTTAGTCATCTGTGTTCATTTTTTGTGAAAGGGCCGGGCAACCGGTCCTTTTATTTTTGTTTAATATTTCCACACCATGGCCTGTGATCTACCGACCATAAATCCATCACAATATTTTTTTTGTATAGGGGAACGCGAACCGGAGAGTTGAAATGTAGAAATTTCTCAATTGACATAGTCCGCCAGACAGCCGCTAAAAGAAAAAGTAATTAATCGCTTGAATGAGCCCCACAATTATTAAAAATCCCCCAATAGCTTTGCTTACATAATCGTTGAGATTATTAAAATGCTTGTTAATATTTTTGCTCATATACCCATACAGACCCAACATAATAAACTTCCCAAAAAATAGACCGATCAGAAATAAAAACAGATTCCACGTATGCAAATAAAGTACATTTGCAGATTTTAAATATGCTAGGACGAAAATCCAATATGGAATGGTTTGAGGATTAAGAAAGGCCACTATGAATCCATTAAAAAAGTTTGAAGTTTTGCTATCAGCTTTTATTTCTGATTTTGGTATATCTTTTTTCAAGATGAAATAAACTCCAAGAATCAAAAAGAATGCAATTACGATTAATTTAAACTCGGGAAATTCTTCTATTTTTCTAGAAATCAATTTGCCAAATAGTATCGCAATTGTTGCGAGAAAAATTTCTACCAAAGCAGCGGAAGCGCTAAACCTCAAAGCTGATCTAATTCCTTTTTTAAGAGTGAGATCAACGACTGACAGATTGATTGGACCGAATACTACACCACCTAACAAACTACCTAAAAACCCAAATACAAAGTGTAGTATCATTCTGTTTTGCTGCTAAATACTTTCTCAGTGATGTGAAAATTGGATTTTCAAAAATACGAAAGTGCGTATTCTTTTCTACAAATTAATGTAAATTATGACATAGTAGTACATCTATGAATCGCCAGTATCAAGTTATATTGAACCATACTGGAATAAACCTGAAAAAAATTAGATGGCGAATTTTGATTAGAATAAAAATCATTCAAAACCCTGTAGAATTTATAATGATCAGAATAATATTTCTAATTTTAAACAAACAACACAAATATGCAAGAAAGACAATGGGCTTTAATTTGCCATCTCTCTGGTTTAAGCGGTTATTTCATTCCTTTTGGAAACCTTATAATTCCAATCGTCATCTGGTCAATGAAAAAGGATGAAATGCCGATGGTAGATGTACATGGTAAAGAGGTGATTAATTTTCAAATTTCATTTACTATCTGGGCTGTTATCGCTACAATCTTTGTATTTATATTAGTAGGCCTCCCCGTGTTGATCACCCTTATAGTATTACAGGTCGTATTCGTTATTATTGCCGCCCTCAAAGCTGACCGGGGTGAATTATATCATTATCCGATGACCATCAGATTTATTAAATAAACAGGTATTTCCTATTGAATAAATTAAAAAAATTCCGCAAGAGATAGCCGTTGAAAACCATATCATTATGAATAGTATATTTTCAGACCGGATTTCTGATGTTCCCAAGTCTTTCATCAGGGAGATATTAAAAGTCGCTGTAGATGAGGAGGTAATCTCTTTTGCTGGCGGATTGCCGAACCGGGATCTTTTTCCCGTAGAAGCATTGAAAATGGCCACAGAAATTGTTTTTGAAAAAACCGGTCCTGCAGCTTTACAATATAGTAATTCGGAAGGGTCCGTTGAGCTCAGAAAATTCATCTCTGACAGATACAATAAAAAATTTAGCCTTGATATTCCTATAGAAAATATTTTGATCACCTCCGGATCTCAACAGGGATTGGATCTTTTGGGGAAAACATTTCTGAATGAAGGAGATGACATCATTATAGAAGAACCGGGATACCTTGGAGCCATCCAGGCATTTTCAGTTTATAAGTCCAGATTTAATCCTGTAAAAGTTCACGACGATGGCATGGATATTATAGCACTGAAGAATGTTTTTCCTGGAAGAAGTCCAAAATTGATTTATACCGTACCGAACTTTCAGAATCCATCCGGAATCAGCTATTCAGAAGAAAACAGAAATCATGTGGCTGATGTATTAAAAAATAAAAAGATAATTCTGATTGAAGATGACCCTTATGGTGATTTGAGATATACAGGACAGCCAAAATCAAGTTTTCGGCAAATCCTGCCTGACAAAACAATTATGCTGGGTTCGTTTTCCAAAACCGTTGTACCAGGTTTCAGGTTGGGATGGATTGTCGCTCCCAATGAGATTTATGAGAAATTGCTCATTGCCAAACAGGCCTCCGATCTGCACACCAATCAATTTGCACAATGTGTTATGGCTGAATATTTAGCCATGGGAAATTTTGATGAGCATATTGCCCTCATCAAGGAGGTGTACAATAAACAAAGAGAGGCAATGGTAAATAGCATTAAAAAGCATCTACCTGAGAATATTAGTTTCACGCATCCGGAAGGAGGTATGTTTTTATGGATTACTTTACCGGATAATATTTCATCTATGAAACTCTTTGATATCGCTATAAAAAACAAGGTGGCTTTTGTGCCGGGCAATCCGTTTTACATTGGAAAAACAGAAACAAATACTTTGCGACTTAATTTTTCCAATGTAGATGAAGCAACCATAGAGGTTGGGATAAAAAGACTGGGTCTTGCAATAAAAGAGCTGGTGATCCTCGGTTGATAACCTCTAATAGAAATGAGCCGGAAAAATAGATATTTTAAACAATTTGGCACTGTGTAAATCGAATCAGGAAAGATGATCTATGACGGCGTTCAGCATTTTTATTATACGTTTCCCAAGCAGAAATGCTATTATAATTTCACCAGATAATCGTGAACATTAGAGCCTGCTTCTAGGTCGAATTTTTTGCGCATCCGGTACCTTGCCTTCTTTACACTTTCAGGAGTGATATTTAGTATTGAGGCCATCTCCTTGGTATTCAGGTTCATTTTCATCATTGCTGCCAGTCGCAGCTCATTGGCCGAGATAGTTGAATTTACAGATTTCAGTCGTGCGAAAAAATCTGGATGAACTTGCTCAAAGGATGATTTAAAATTTGCCCAATCCTTGTCGATCAACCTGTTCGTATTGATAAGTTGTGTGATTTCCCGATACGAAGTACCATGGCCATTATCATTTTGTTTCAGCTCTGCCACTTTGTTTTGCAGGTTTTCAAGCAGTTCATTTTTTTGAATTATGTGTAAAGCACGGGTTGTCAACTCTCTTTTCTTTAAATCCAATTCATGAGTCAGGTGCGCCCTTTCTATTTCCTGTGCGAGTTTGTTTTTCTTTAAACGCAACCATAATGCATAAAATCCAAGAATAAAAAATATAATTACAACAATAATACTGACAATCAATCTCATATGAACCAGATCCTGAATCTCAGCCTTTTGAGTGAGAATGGTAATGGTCTGATCCTGAAGCGCAATCTCCTTTTCTTTTCGATCAGTATCATATTTAGCTTGCATATCAGCAATTTGCCGGGATTTTTCATTATTGTATATGCTGTCCTTAATCGCATCATATTTTTTATAATAATTGAGCGCAAGCTGTTGTTTACCCGAAATTTCATAAATCTCGGATACATTGGCATAAATTGTTCTGAGGTTTTCTTTAACCTCCATTTTCAAGGATATTGGCAACACACTCAGATAGGAGTTCATGGCTTTATCATACAATCCCAATTGCTGGTAACAACGTCCTATAGAAATGTGCTCTGTGGCAATAAAAGTACTATCAGCAGCATCTTTATTAACTTCCAATGCTTTTTTGAAGTAATCAATAGCCCGATGGAATTCCTTTTTCTTAATGAATATTTCACCCTTTATATCATATCCTTCTCCCAATATCTGAATCGACCCCAGAGAATCACTCAGCAATAGAGAGTAATCAATAATTGAATCTGCTTTCTCTACTTCATCCATGGATAAATTAGCAAGGGCAATTTTTTGAATTACTAAATTCTCCCAATGTTTGTCATTGTGCTTTCGATACAATATTATGGCAGATTCATAATAATTGATGGCTGAAGCATAATCACCCTGATTTATATATCCCATTCCTATTTTAATCAATGCGTCCGCTTCTCTCAATTCATCTCCATATTTTTGAAATAATTCCGCCGCTTCAGTAGCATATTTAAGATTTAGAAAATAATTCCCTTTTTCATTGTGAATAGAAGAGAATAAATCGAGACAGCTCGCGTACTTTAAACTGTCATTGTAGGATAAAAAAATCTCTGCTGCATTTTCATTATAGACCAAGGCGCTATCGTAAATACCCTGTTCGTGGTAAAGCAATCCAAGGTTATAAATCAACGTAGCGGCGATTAGTTCATGATCGAGTCGCTTATGAACTTCGATGGCTTTAAGGTAGTTTTCTCTTGCTTTTTCGACATTCCCCCGATAACCCCAAATGATTCCTTTTCGTTGAAATGCGGCCGCAATGCCTTTATCGAATGATAGTTTTTCAGATAACCTATACGCCTGATCGGTATATTTATAAGCCAAATCAAGGTCATTTACTACGGTTGGATTAAAAAGCCTTAATAATAATTCAACTTTTATCGTGTCTTCATCAGCCGATTTGAGATCGGTTAAAAGACTGTCTATAACAGAAGAACTTTGACCATAAATATGAAAACTAATGATGGTAGCGCTGATCAATAGGAAGAGTTTGTTCATGGCGACAGCTAGGTTAATAATTTAAGGTGGCCTTTAAAGTTGAAAAATTGAATTTAATATTCCAATTTAACAAAACCTAAACTGAGCGATTTATAAAAGTGATCGGCAATGTTAGTTAGATATAATTTTATACAAAATGACTGGGAACCGTGGAAATCATTTTATTATTCAATCGAACTAAAGGCGATTTTTACTGAACTAAACCTTCAATAAGGTAGGTAGTGCTGTCTTTTGAAATCATTTTTTGCCAGCCCTCAATTCTATAGCTGGAAAGCATATTTTGATTATTAACAATAGTAAACATCATTTTCATGGTTTTATCGCTTTCAAAAAGTGCATTACCATCCCTTACGCGAGCATGGAGTTTTATTGGATTTTTCCCTGTATCGGTAAAACTAATTGCTAAACTATCAACACTGGTTGTTTTGGGGAATTTGCTTTTGTATATAATTGTTTTTATACCTGATTTATTAGTTTCAACAAATTGATAGGAATCTGCCATCCTGGGATTATTGATGTCTGCAGACTTGAATATGGCCAATTCCTTGGTCCATGTGGCATGATTGAGTGAAGTTAATAGATTGTGTTCATCAACCCCATCAATGGTGGCTGTTTTTAGCAAAGACGGGCTGACAGAATCAAGCATATTAACCTGCTGTTCTATCAGCCCATTTATATCAAAATATTTATTAACTGACCCCCTTTTTTTATTTATGTCCAGCCCGCAAGACCAAATAAATATAAGTAAAAACAGAAACAGCCAGCGATTCAAAACCTGATTATTTAGCTTTGCCCTGGTTTGCTACAGCCTGCAGTTTGGCAGCTAAAGCTTCCTGATCACCGAGATAATAGTGTTTAATTGGTTTTAGATTTTCATCCAATTCATAAACCAAAGGGACACCAGTTGGAATATTCAATTTCAATATATCCTTTTCAGACATTTCATCAAGGTATTTCACCAATGCCCTCAGACTATTACCATGGGCCGCGATAATGAGTTTTTTCCCAGCTTTGATTTCTGGTGCAATAGTACTTTCGTAATAAGGTACAACTCTCGCCACAGTATCTTTAAGGCATTCTGTAGTTGGAAGCTCGTCCTCCGAAAGGTCTGCATATCTCGCATGGTTTCCCGGATAGTATTCACTTGATTTATCGAGTTCAGGTGGTGGAACATCATAGCTTCTTCTCCAGATCAGCACCTGGTCATCTCCGTATTTTTTTGCTGTTTCGGCCTTATTCATTCCTGTAAGACCACCGTAGAATCTTTCATTTAATTTCCATGATCTTTCCACAGGAATCCACATAAGATCCATACCATCCAGTGTGATCCACAGTGTCCTGATAGCCCTTTTTTGTACGGAAGTAAATGCTTTATCAAAGGTAAAGCCTTCATTTTTCAATAATTCACCAGCTGCTTTTGCTTCCTCAATTCCCTTTGCGGTAAGATCGACATCGGCCCATCCGGTAAACCTGTTTTCCATATTCCATTGGCTTTCACCATGTCTCAACAAAACTATTTTGTACATTTTAATTGATATTTATATTAAACAAGAAAATTCAAAAATAAATCGAATATTATGCGTTCAAATATTACACCACAAACGATTGCTTTTTAAATTTTGTTCAAAATTAATCAAATACTGGCATAGATTTAGCTTTAATTTTTTGTTATTTTGGAAAGGTCAGATGGAAAAGGTAGTTAGATATTATTTAATAGTATTCACTTTCATTTTTAGCATTTTAGTTACATCAGATAGCTATGCACAGAGTGAAGTCATCAATAATTTGCGCGCATCACTTAGAGCTGGTAGTTCAAAGGAATTGGTAAAAAGCTTTAACACCATGGTAGAGCTCAATTTCGAAGGCGAAAAATCAAATTACAGTAGATCGCAGGCAGAGTTGGTTCTTAAGGAGTTTTTTAAAAAATATCCACCAACTGACTTTCAATACATACATCAGGGTGCTTCTAAACAAGGTCTTACTTATGTAATAGGCAAATATGCATTTGAGAATGGCTCTTTCAGAGTATGGATTCTCATCAAAAAATTTGAAGATAAATACCTGGTAGATTCCATCGATTTCAGCCGGGAATAATTCTACTCAAATTCCCTTTAATAATTACGCTCTCCCTGCTATAATTAATGAGCTTTTCATACTTTTGCGGCGTGAAACCAGATTATGTTACAAGTGATTATGTCAATAGTTTTATAGACCAAGCTATTGCTGAGGATATTGGAGAGGGAGATCATTCCTCTTTGTCAACTATTCCTGAAAATTTACAGGGAACTGCCCGATTAAAAATTAAACAAAATGGCATCATCGCAGGCCTCGAGTTTGCCATGGATATTTTTAATAAAATTGACCCGAAACTTGAAATAACATATAATAAAAAAGATGGAGAGCAGGTCAGTATTGGAGAAATCGCATTTGAGGTTAAGGGTTCGGTAAGATCTATATTAAGCGCTGAAAGACTAGTACTCAATTGCATGCAACGGATGAGCGGCATTGCTACATATACAAACCGGTTGTGTAAACTTATCGAAGGCACAAATGCCAAAATTCTTGATACTCGAAAAACAACACCAAATTTGAGACCTCTTGAAAAATGGTCTGTAATCATTGGTGGCGGAACAAATCACCGGTTTGCACTTTATGATATGATCATGTTGAAAGACAATCATATTGACTATTCCGGGGGGATAGCAAATGCCTTAAAATCAGCTAACGAATATCTCAAGGAAAGCGGAAAGCAGCTAAAAATTGAAGTAGAAACCAGAAATCTCGGTGAGGTGAGTGAGGTAATAAACACAGCGGGCGCGGATGTTATAATGCTCGACAATATGGATCCTGAGACCATGAAGGATGCAGTGGAATTAATTGGAGGAAAGATAAAAACAGAGGCTTCCGGTGGAATCACAGAAGAAAATATACTTGAAATGGCGCAAACAGGTGTAGATTATATTTCCATTGGGGCATTGACACATTCTGTGAAAAGCCTTGACATGAGTCTAAAAGCTGAGATTGAAAAATAATTGTCTAAATTTGCGCCCCAATAAATCAGAATATAAAGAAGTGGCAGGTGCAGGAGGCAAGTAATGCCATTAAATTAAGCTCCTCTTATCCCTCTCTTGAGATGTTAAAGGCCTGCCCGCCGGAAGGAGGGGAGAGGATATGAAAATACTTGCTTAAGTAAATGGCATTTTTTGGAATGCAGAAGCATAAAGAGGATAAAATACAGGTTAAATAATTTGAAATAAAATGATCGTAAAAACCAGAAAATATAAACTTGAAACAGGAAAATATATCAAAATTGCTTTGGCAGGTGTGATTCGTGAACAGTGGTGGGTGATTTTGATCGCATTGGGAATTATGGCCGGGGCGCTTATCATCTGGTCACACTGGTGGATTACAGGAGCCTTAATTGCCTATGCATTGTATATTTTATTTTGGATCATTCAATTTGCAGGAATTACCCAGATGGAACAAGGCAAAGTCTTGTTCGAGCGATTAAACTATGAGATTACCAGTCAACAGATTTTGATTAAAATAAGCTCCAAGCAAGGTATGCCCATCAAATGGGATCAGGTAAAAAGAGCAAAACTCACAAAATCCGGGTTTATTTTATGGATGTCAAAAGTCCAGCTTATCTACCTTCCTTTTAAGATTTTTAATTCCCAAAACGAAAGAAAGTTCCTCGAGACAATTTTGAGGCGGAAGGAGTATATTAAGTAGTCAAATCTTAATCTTTACCAGGTGTAGTTTACAACTACACCTTTCTGTATCAATAAAAATTTGAGGATAATTCCCCGTATTGCAAAACCTACTCTAATTGTCTTGCTTGATAATAGGGTGTAGAATGATTCTCCACCCAGAGGAGATTATTGTAAATTAAAAAAAGCATGACCTATTTAATTTTTAAACCTATGCTAAAACCCGGCCATATTTCATGCTTTTTCTGATCATTTGATGAGCTAAAAGAAAATTTGAGTTTATCAGGACCAAGTGATTGCCCGTTATCACTATAGAAATAATTCGCATCCAGTGTAGCATAGAGATAGAACGAACGGTTTTTTGGGAATAATCTTGATCCTGCAGTAAATCCAATTTCTGAAAGCAGATTGGTTTTAGTACCGGCATTGGCAAAATCTACATAAGATGTCCCCAATCCATAACTGAAAAAGTAAAATTCATTCATGATATCTGGTGAATAATTATAATAAAGTTTTTGCAAGCTCCATCCATAAGCTCTGTACTCATTTTTCGAAACATGAGATTGACGATAAATTAGTTGATTCATAATGTATTTTACTTTATTAGCAGGCAGAAGGCCGGCATTTTTAATATTCCCTGTACTGATTGAGAAATTCATCTGGAATGTTTCATCTATAAAGGTTTCCAATGATAGGCTACTTCCAAAATTCAATAAACCAATTGGTGTGCTATCCAGCTTTCCTTTTTTATGCGGAGTTTTATAAATGTTGATCAGGCCGATTTGAGTCCCTTGATTTTCGCCTGAAAGATTGATCAATCCAACTTGAAATCCATTCATTGTATTACTGTAGTTGATCAAGCCAAACTGTATTCCCGTTGCCTCAGTTTCGATGATCGAATTCTTGCCTTCGATGTCATGAGCCAGGTTTACTGCACCAAGCTGGATGCCACTCAGCTCATCAACTGTTCGATTGTACAACGCTACTTGTACGCCCATGGTAGATCCATTCGATATATTTGCCATCACTCCCAGCTGAACTCCTATCAACAATTTACTGGAATAATTTAGTAGGCCTCCAATTTGAGCTCCTGTCATGTACGTTTTGGTGATATTCATGCCCAATGACAGTTGACCACCGCTGGAGTGACCTCTAACAAAATTCATCAAACTGCTTATCTGGATACCATTCATAAAAGGAGTATCATCGGATTGCTCAGCCTTTATGACATCTTTTGGAGAAAGACCCTGATAATAATCCACGCCAACCATATTTGCTAATCCGCTAATCTGTATTCCATTTGCCTGCTCAACAGATGCAGAGGACAAACCGCTCACCTCAAGCCAGTAATTGCCTCTCTGGTATCCTGATAGAATGAAGGTGAAATAGGAATAGTTACTTGCAGGATCAAGGCCAATAGAACTTAAGCCAGGAACCAGCGTCAGGTTAAAAGTAGAATTAGTGACTTTTTGTCCTTTGGCAATAAAATGGAATCCTACTACTCCCAGTAGGAGACAAAAAATGAACCTGTTTAACACAATTCTAAGTTAAAAAATAATCAGGTGGAATATTAAATGACATTGGATAATTCATCATAAACTTAATAATTCTAAATTTTGCGATCATAATCGCAAAAATATCGGTAATATTGCGATTATGATCGCAAATATGTTGAATAATGATAGCAAGAATCCTGCATAAGGTTATTAAGCAAAAGTTAAATTCAGGCAAAGCCATAATACTTTTGGGAGCGAGGCAAACCGGAAAAACTACGCTCTTGAAGTCTCTCTTTGAAAAAGATGAAAAAGCACTTTGGCTCAATGCTGACGAAGCAGATACTTTAGCAATTTTCGAAGAAGCGTCTTCAACCAGACTTAAAGCAATTTTAAAAGGGTATTCCACTTTGATTGTTGATGAAGCCCAACGAATCAAAAATGTGGGATTGAAATTTAAGCTCATCACCGACCAAATACCCGATGTGCAATTGGTCGCAACAGGATCCTCTGCTTTTGAATTGGCCAATGAAATCAATGAACCACTCACAGGAAGAAAATTTGAATACCGGCTATTTCCTATTTCATTCGAAGAACTTGTAGAACATCATGGCTTGTTACATGAAATTCGTATGCTCCCACACAGGCTGACTTTTGGATCGTATCCGGAGGTTATAACAGAAGAGGGAAACGAAAAGGAAATTTTGAGGCAATTGGCTGATAGCTACCTTTACAAAGACATATTGATGTGGGAGCGCATTAAAAAACCAGACAAGTTGATCAAACTATTGCAAGCATTGGCTTTACAAATTGGAAATGAGGTATCTTATCATGAGCTGGGTCAGATCCTTGATCTGGATAATGAAACCGTTGAAAAATACATTCTGCTGCTTGAGCAAACATTTGTGATTTTTAGATTATCGGCGTTTAGCAGAAACCTACGTAAAGAGCTGAAAAGAAAGCAAAAAATATACTTTTATGACTTAGGTATTCGGAATTCGCTCACATCCAGTTTTGCGCCAGTTGAATTAAGAAGTGATGTTGGTGCATTATGGGAGAATTATATTATAAGTGAACGAACCAAGTATTGCCACTATAATAGAATTTATCAAAACATATATTTTTGGCGAACGCACGATCAGCAAGAGATAGACTATATTGAAGAGAGAGAGGGCAAATTATTCGCCTATGAATTTAAATGGAATCCGAAGAAAAAGGCAAAACTTTCAAAAACTTTCCAGTCGGCTTATCCCAATCATCAATTCAAGGTTATTACCCCGGCTAACTATAATGAATTCATTTCTTCATAATTTGTTGATGCGATACAAGTGAGGGATTCTTTTCTATAATTATTTCCAAATCCGGACAAGCCATAAGCAAATAAGGTTAAGAAAAAGATTGATAGAGATTGAAAATAAGATTGATATATCAATCACTCAATCCCTTCAATCTTGCATCTTTTTCTTTTATTTTAAAATTCAATTGTTCTCTTGTTCAATTATTCTTTTGTATCTACTAAAACTTGAGGATATTCTCCGGATTACAAATCATCATGATCATTGAAATCTACATTTTTAAAATTCAAGTAATGTCGGATAACAGTAGGCTATGGCTGTTCATTTCATTCTGAAATCCTCGAAGCCGAAAAAGGGTAGTACTTGAAAAGCACAGGGTTGTGAATGGTGATTATTTTAACGGCCGAGCTTTATTAGAAATCAAAAATTATCTGTATGTTCTCTTGAATCATTTCTCTAAAATCACGAGGCAAATCACCGACTTTTTTCAACAGTCTTTTATTATCTATGGCACGAACCTGGTCAATCATAATGTCGCAGTCTTGATGAAGTTTTGCCATTCCTTTTTTAAGGTGAACCCTTAAAATTTCAGTATCCTTTTTAATATTTGTTGTGATAGGACAAACGATGGTTGAGGGATGAGGAATTTTATTCAGTAAATTGGTTTGGACAACCAGCACAGGCCTTGTTTTTCCAGGTTCAATTCCAATCTGTGGATTTAAATCTGCAATCCATATTTCAAATTGTTTAATCGTCATAATCAATCTCCTCAAAGTCTTTAAGCACTGACATGGAATCATTTTTTACTATCTCAGATTCTTTTTTAAGCCTTTTCTCAATTATCAAACGTCTTTGAAGTCTGTTGTAATAATCTAATGCCTCGTTGATATATCTGTTTCGGGGCTTTTTCATTTTTGATAGAATCTTTTCAGTTTCTCCGAAAATGGAATCGTCAATCTTTAACGAAATTGTTTTCATGATATCTCATTTATATATCACAAAGATATATCAAATATGTATATTCTTCGTAATTTTTTTAAATTTTGAAGTACGTTAGCATTATGGTTTTGGAAGACTAACTTACTATCCACTCAATTATGGCAAGTTCTCCACAGATTGATTATTATTAATTTAATACAAATCCCACTCACCGTTGAGGTAATATTTGAATAACACAGGATTGTGTATGGTATTTATTTCAATGGAATCTTTTGGGTCAATTGTAAATTCTTTTCCAAATGAGGTCAATAGAGTCATGGCTTCATGGTTGATCCATTTTGTAGGAATATCATGGAATTCAAGTTTTAAAAGTGCTTTTTTAAATTGTTTTTTCGACAGGCTCTTCGAACCTAAAATCCATCCCCATTCTCCCAGGGTGATTACCTGATTGTGAATAGGAATTGTTGCAAAACCAGCTTCTGTCATAGTACGATCGATACATTTAAACGCCCTGTAGGCAAAGTATGGACTCCCTGCCTGGGTAACGATGAGACCGTTCGGTTTTAAGACTCTAAAGCAAAGTTTATAAAATTCATAGGAATATAACCTGCCCAATTCTATTGATTTTGGATCTGGCAAATCAATGATGATAATATCGTAATATTTGCGTTCCTTTTCCAGAAACTTATATCCATCCTGGTTGATTATATTGACTTTTTCATGCTCAAGGGCATGTTGGTTAATTTCTGAAAGTACAGGATGCTCTAATGCAAGTTTGGTCATATCAGGATCAAGATCCACCAAAGTGATATTTTTGACTTTATCATATTTCAGAATTTCTCTGGCAGCGCAACCATCTCCACCTCCGAGAATCAGTATATTTTCCGGATTCGGATATAGTTTTAATAATGGGTGCACCAATGGCTCATGATACATAATTTCATCTACAGTGCTCAGTTGCTGGTTTCCATTGATAAACAACCAATAATCGCTGTTTGACTGTGTCATCACCAATTTCTGATATTTTGTCTGTTTAGAATAAATAACCCTGTCCTTATATCGCATTTCCTCCCCGTGAGCAATGACATTATTTGCACCCAAAATTCCTGCGATCAATAATATGAAAACCAACAAATTAGAAATGCTAAGCCTTGTCCTCACTTGTTGTCCGAGATCTTTCCACAACACTGATAAAAGAACAATTGCGACAGAATAATTCACAAAACCCAATAAGAATGGTGTGTAAGTCAGGCCGAGAAATGGGAGGCCTACAAAAGCAAAAAATACTCCACCTAGCAAACTGCCATAATAATCATTTTCCATCATGGAAGAAACATTGGTTTTCAGGGATTCAAATTCGTCATTAATCCTAATAACCAATGGAATTTCCATACCGATGAGCAAACCGATTATTACACAGAGCCCGTAAATTACAAAACCTGTATATAGTGTATAGATAGCAGCTGTATAGGTGATGAGAGAAACAAAAGATGCTAAAATCGATAAGGCAATTTCTATCCAGATGAACTTTTCCAGTAAATTCCCATCCATTATTTTGGTGATTCTCGCACCCAACCCCATGGAAAAAAGCATGATAGAAACGATCATTGTCCACTGGAGCACCGAATTGCCGAGAAAGTATGTGGCGAGCGTCGAAAGCACATATTCTGCAACGATCCCTGAAAGTCCGGTAGCAAACAGGCAGAGTTTTAGTATGTTGGAACGGAGTTTCAATTTATAAAATGAACAATTCAGTAAGAAAAAATTGAATAACTAAAAGGGACACAATGTTCTCAGAGTTATCATTGAGATTTTTACGCTTCTTTTTGAAATACTTTGTAATTATTTCATAAACTCCAGCAAATCAACACAGAACCTCCTATGTATGCGAATGCCTCAATGATCCCGGCGCCAATGTTTGGTTTTTCCTGGTTGATCAACTCATCTGTCAGGTTTCTGCCTGGAAGTAATATTTTATCAGCTATCAGTCTTGCGATTGGTAAAAATATCAGGCCAATCCCGGCATCAATGGCGATGTTTTCTGCAGTAATATACCAGCTTTCAAAATCATGCATCAATCCGTGTCGGATCAGATTTCCGATGGCAATGATTGCCCCTGCCATTGCTACTCCAACAGCCACATTGTCTTTTTCGATATGTTCATGCACATCAAAAGGTGTGATCCAATTATATACATAAGCGGTGAGAATTAATAGAGCCTGGCCTACTACCCAATAAATTAGGACGGTATCTATTCCCCCACCTTCTCCATAGATCGAGCCCATGATGATTAAACCTGTTGCCACTGAACTAGCGCCTTCAAGAATCCCAGTACCGGCGTTTTGATCTTCTGTGATTTCTTTTTTGACACTAAATTTCCGGAGGATGATTTTATCATTGATGATGATGGACAAATTGAGTAGGATAAGCGCTATTATTCCATATATCCCGATATACATAAGGTCTATGAGGATTCCTTCTGTTTCACCCATCAT
This sequence comes from Bacteroidota bacterium, assembly GCA_024280115.1. GTDB lineage: Bacteria > Bacteroidota > Bacteroidia > Cytophagales > Cyclobacteriaceae > JAAUQL01. Next base: position 17,521 of record JAJRQT010000057.1, read on the forward strand.
TATCCCGCCAATTGCCAATACCAAACCAATAAAATATCCGGTGTGCGCAAGCGCGAATGCGAGGTTGTCTTTCTCAACAAGTTCCTCTTTTACGTTATATCCCCGATGGAAAATTTGGTATAGATATTTGCCAATAAAAAATAATGCAAAACTACTGCAGAGATAAACCACAGTAGTAAGGATGGCATCAATATATGTCATGTTCATAGCTATATGTATTTTAGGGTTAGAGTCATTTTAATATAGTTCCGGGTTCAATTTCAGTACCAATTTTATATTGATTTAAAATATTTACAAATGATTCAAGATTTGTCTTATCATCTTTTAGAAAAATTCGTCGTTTCTTTTTATTATTTAGTCTGATCTCCACCTTAAGTTGATAAAGTTCATTTCTTTTCATTTTAACAAGATTTATTTCTTGATAGGCAATGTTATTTTCGTAACTTAATGAATACCCGATCTTTTTTCTAAATAGAACCATAATAACTCCTAATCCATTCAATATCAGGAGGCCAATACCTGAATAAAACATGAATTTATCTCCAGTCTTTTCGCATGAAATGATTGATGTAATAGCATAGAAAGATGTCAAAAGAATTATAAAAAATGATAACACTATATTTCTTTTTGCTTTATCGTCAATTTCAATTTGATTACTAGCGAAAATCATATTACCCTGTTTAAGAAATATTGTAGGATTTTCCATACTTTAAGGCTTCATGAGTTATTTCCCATAACCTCCGCTTCTAGATCTTGAAAAATTGCTGTATCTCGATCCAGATTTTGAGCTTTGAGTGGTACCGGATCGCACCCGTTGTTTTAATGAATTATTAGATGAATTACTTGACCATTTGGAAGACTTATTGGAGGAAGTATTGTATTTGCTGCGTGTACCGTAGGCATAAGTCCCATTACTACTTCTAGGACCATAATAGCTTCTTCCTGTTCCATAATATCCTCCACGATAATCATTATAATAAGATCTTCTGGCAGGATATGCCATCATATTAAACATAGAGCTCATAAGGGCATATTTTCCATAAAACTCCCAAAATGAACCGCCATCTCTTTGTGACCATCTGCCATATTTTTCATTGCCAACATACGAGCCATAACCCGGAGGGCCTATACTTTTCGTGATTTTTCCATCCTCCCCTTTTGACGCAATCTCCATTCCCATGTTATTGAGATTTGCATCAAAAAATGCCTCTCCAACAGGATACCAATCAGTAATTTCTTCATTGATATCTCCGTTTTGATCTTCTTTAATAATTCGATATTGATGATAGTATTCCTTGAAAATCGAACCTTCGGTATTCATATCATGCAATATGATGGAAAAGGTGGGTACATTGGTCATGGTTTTTACCATTTCATCTACCGGGCTTTTGATCGGTTCGCTGTAATCACTTTCACATGTGCGGCTACACGTATAAACCAAGGCGATAAAAAATACAAATAGAAAAACTTGTTTCATTATTTTGAGGTTAGACTGTTCCTGGTAATATATTAGTTATTTCATAATCTTTGATGACCTTTCCTTGAGAAGCTTCAAATTCTCTTTCGCCCCATTGTTCTACAGAAGCGACCAGTTTCTCTTCGGAATCATAATAGTCCCATGACATAAACTCCACCCAACTATCATCATCCTCCGGATCATCTGAGAAATATCCGGGACTTTCTTTGTCAAGGTAATAAGTTGTTCCCTTATAATCAATTTTCTTTGGAGGGCGTTTGTTTTTAACAATTTCTTCAGGAATATCTTCACCTAAAGCACGCACTTTTAGCTTTCTGCTCACAGACATTGAACCTTCATCATTATAATCGATGTGAAGATAGGCAACATCATCAGCGGCTTCTATTTTATATTCTCTTGTAAAATAATTATCTCCCCAGTCATATTCATACTCTTCTTTGATTTGCCAGGTACTAAGATCATAATCAAACATGAATCCAACTCTGAGATCTTTAATCTTTATATCACTGGGATCGTAATGAGGTTTTTCCTTTTTCTTGAATTTATCAAAAAGACCCATAGGCTTATTTTGTTGATGGTGACGTGCACCGTGGTTAGTTGTTCCAAAGATACTAAAAGGCCTTGTTTTTTCATCACCTTTTTTACGATAAACAAGGCCTTTGATCAATTGCCAGCCGGTCCATACAATTAAAACCAGCAGAATTATTTTTATTAGAAATCCGATGACTTTTAGGTTTAGATATTACTACTCGCCACCTTCGCTTTTTGTTTTCATCTTTGCCTTTAAAGCAGCCAGGGCATCTGATCCTTGCGTGGGTGACTCTGCTTTGAGCACGTCATCAATTTCTTCATCGATGCTTCTATTGGAATCTGCCACGTCTCCATAGGCTTCAGCAAGCGCCTCGTTCTCATCAACTTTTTCTTTCATTTTTTCCAGTATGGCGATGGTGCCCCCGCTATCTATTTGAGCCATTTGCTTATTGAGCTTTGTCGTGGCCTGGCTCACTTTTGCCCTGGCCTTAAGCGTCTTGAGCTCATTTTCATAATGACCAATATTTGATCTGAGCTTTTTTACATTTTGCTCCAACTGAACAAGATTTTTATCGATATTAGCCGCATTCTGTTCAGCGGACTTAGCCTGATTTTCAGATTCCTGTTTTTTACTCAGCGCTTCGGTTGCAAGACGATCCGCCTGGCTGCCATCTAATTCTCCTTTTTCTACTTTTGTCAGGAGCGCCATAGCTTTACTTTCATAGCTCGCTGACCTGTTCCTGGCGTCTGCGGCTTCTTTTTTTGACCTGATTGACATTGCCTTTACTTCCGCCAATGCTTTCAGACTTTCATCCAGATCTTTTTTCAAATCTCTGATGCCCTGCTCAGTCAACTTGATAGGGTCTTCCAATTTGTCAACAATGCTGTGAGCTTCTGCCTGCCCGATTTTAAATATTCTACTAAATACACTCATTTTTCTGTTTTTAATTTTTTGAAAACTTAATTAGTTCTTCGGAATACTCGCTCAATAATAGACTTAAAGAGTTAATTGAGCCTTCCAATTCGTTCAGGTCAAGGTTTTCCAGTTGTAACGTATCTCTGAAAATGACCTTTTTCCCGGTTTCATCCAAGACAAAAGCCCCATGAATAATGTCTCTGTTTTTAGTGAGGAGGCTTTTAAAAATTTCAAGCGATTCATTTTTAATTTCAAATAGAAACTGCTCCATGATTAAGATTGGATCCATGCAACCTACTACCAGATTATGTATCCCTGCATCTTCCTTTTCAACCCAAAAAATGCCATCTTCTTCATTTTCATTTAAAATGTTGAAATTCAAATCAAGGAGATATCCCTGTACTTTTTCAAAATGGTCGTTCATAACGTTAAGATTTTTGATGTGATTTTTTCATTTTATAAGTTGTTAAAATTAAGAAATTTATTGTGGAATTATAATTTGAAATTATTATTAATTATTTGATGGATGTGTTTCATTTAAGATCTTTAATTTTGTAAATTTAATTCTAATAACGATAGAACTGCTCAAAAGGTTAGCATTAAATTAAAAAAATATGTCAGTCATAGGAAAAAACATCAGAAAAATAAGAACAGTTAAAAAACTAAGTCAGGCAGCATTTGCTGAAATTTTTGACCTGGCACGTCCAAGTGTGGGCGCTTACGAGGAAGAAAGATCTGAACCAAAAGTTGATACCATTATCCAAATAGCCAATTATTTTGGCATTTCTGTGGATGCGTTACTCACAAAAGAGATGACGATTAACGACCTTTATAATTTTAACGTACACCTGGGCGAGGATGTAGATAATGAAGTAAGTAAAAAGAAAAAAACTGATTTGAGCACAGATATCATTAAATCAGTATTGGTGCCTGCCGACAAACAGCTTGAATATATAGTGCATATAAATAATCGTGATTTTGTCACAAAACTTCCAAAAGTATGGATTCCAAAACATCATGATAGAAATATTCGTGCCTTTGAAATGACTGCAGATGATATGCATAATCATTTTCATGGATTAAATATTGGAGACCTGGTGTTTGGGAAAAAAATGAATCCTACATTCAGATTCACGAATGGAAAATTATACGTGATTATTACCAGTGAAAAAATTATTATCAGAAGAGTAAAGTTGAGTAAGGATAAATTTGAGCTAATTCCTGACAACTCAAATTTTAATCCTATTGATACCAGGAAAGAAGATATCATGGAGGCCTGGGAAGTAATTGGGTATTTCACACAGAAAATTGAAGCGCCTACTCTAATTTCAGAACGAATTGTACATCTTGAAAATCAATTTGAAATGCTGAATAAGCGGCTGCAAAAAATTGAAAGCTCTAATGGGTGAGTCTGCCGCGAAAAGTACAACACCCCTAAATCCCCTGCCTAAAGGGGACTTTACAGAGTGGACTTAATCAGTGAATAATCCGCTATTAATCGAAGAGAACAATGGCTCTATGTGAAATACAATGGGCTATTAATATTACCCGCACAATTCAACTTAGATCTAAATAATTGTAGGGAAGTATTTGAGACAGAGAGGATCTCCTGAATTATATTTTTATTCTTCCTTTTTGATGACCCTATATATTACCTTCCACAATTCAGAATTTACCAAAGTGCTCAATTCTTTTGTTTTATCACTTATTTGATCAATATCTTTATCAGGATGGATTTTTTTAAAATATTCCAAATAATTTACTTCCTCAATCTGGTCCATACTAATATATCCATCAGCAGAGATGTATTGAAAATCTCCTGTGTCTCCCGGCCATTTAGCCCATAAACTCCATGTTGCCCTTTTATTATTTAGAATGGCTTCTTCATGCAATGGTTTGTATATTTCCTCTTTAAGCCTCAAATATTCTTTACTTTCACTTTGCTTTACAATTAGCTCATTGACAACAAAAATATTTGCTACAGGATTCAAGCTTTTGCTACTGGCTAATTTTTGTTGAAAAATAGCAGAGTTGACAACCTTTCTTGAATTAGACGTTTGCTTTTGAAAGGTCTCCCATTCATCTTCAGTTTTATTGGGATAGGCAGCCTTATATATGTGATCAGGAATTGCCTTATTCAATTTTAAAAAATCATCATAAAAAGAAACGGTCACAAAATTGTATGGATCTTCTGCGGTTTTGTACATTATCTTGTAAACTACCCAGCCTATGATTTGACCAGCCTGCATTCTCGTCTCATGTATTTTCTTCCATTTTTTTTCAACTTCAAGATATTCTTTCTCATTGCTGACATTCATATAATCCAACACACCGATCATATCTTGTCCATATACATTTAGATATAAGCTAAAAAAGAAAATAAAAGTCAGGGTTGAGCGATTCATTTTATCGAAAATAATTTCGTGATAATATTTCAGATATCACTGTGTTTTAAAATATTTAAAATCCTCTATCTAAATATAAGAATTATAGATATTTATAAAAAAAATGAGGGCACTATTTAATCGGATAGAAACTAAAAGAGCGGCAAACGGGATTCGAACCCGCGACCTTCGGCTTGGGAAGCCAACGCTCTACCAACTGAGCTACTGCCGCATGTATATTATTTACAACAATTTGTGAACTCAGTTGGTGCTTGCCCTACAGGCCGGTTCCTCGCTAAAATGATTCCTATGAATCATTTCTTAACGCTCGGCCCTCAGCTGAGCTACTGCCGCAAACAAAAATCCAATTTCGATTGAAAAAAATTAATATCAAACTATTGGGGAATATTTGATAGTCTTCTTATTCTGTTTCACAAAACGGACTCAGGAATTTTAGTATCACGATTTTTAACCCTTAATTGGCGAATGCGGATAGATTATTTTATAAGAAAACTTAACGATTAATTATGGATGCCTTACTTCTTCACAGAGAATAAAAACAATTATTCCCTCAATGCAGAAGACTGTCCGGCCAGCCAGCCTGTTGACCATGCAATTTGCAAATTATAACCTCCTGTATCGGCATCCAGATCCAGTACCTCTCCGGCAAAATACAGCCCTCTAGTCAGCTTTGATTCCATGGTTTTTGAGTTAATTTCTGTGGTGGGTACACCTCCGGCAGTTATGATGGCTTCACGAAATGGTCGATGGCCTGTGACTGTCAGTCTGAAATTTTTCATCAATTTTCTGATTTCTTTCCTTTCATTTCCGCTCACCTGATGTCCTTGCTTTGACGGATCTATATTCGTTTTCTGAAGAAAATAGGCAATCATTTTCCCAGGCAGCCAGAATTTGAAAATATTGTCGATCTGCTTTTTGCCATATTCATTCAAATCCCGGAGCAACCGGGCATCCAGTTTTTGATCATCTAGCGCCGGCTTTAAATCAATGGAGATTTCAACGTTATTTCCGCTTCGCAATTCATCAACAACAGTTCGACTCAGCGTAAGGATGATGGGGCCCGACAGTCCAAAATGAGTGAAAATTAACTCACCAAATGCTTCCTTTATCTTATTATCATTAACCCAGACAATCGCATTTACATTTTTCAAACTCAATCCCTGAAGTTGTTTTATTTCATTGGGATTGGTCTCTATTGGTACAAGTGCTGGCCTCGTGTTAACAATTGAGTGGCCTGCTGACTGTGCAAGACTATATCCATCGCCGGTAGAGCCCGTGGCGGGATAAGATTTACCGCCGGTACAAATGATTACACGATTGGCATAAAGTGTTTTTAGTGTGCCATTTTCACGATAGTCCAATCCCCGGACATTTCCTTCATCTATTATCAGCTTTGTAGCAATGCAACCTGATAATATTTCTACGTTAAGAGATTTTACCCAATTTAAGAGCGCAACATGGATATCCGAAGCTTTATTACTTAGCGGGAAGATTCGCCCTCCTCTTTCGACACCTGTTTTCACACCCTGCTTTTCCAGCAACTCAACAATTTCTTTTGAGTAAAATTGCTGGAATGCGTGTTTTAAAAATTTTCCTGAAGGATGAACATGTTTAAAAAATTCGTTCGGGTAAGCGCTATTGGAAACATTGCATCTCCCCTTTCCGGTGATCAACAATTTCCTGCCTGTTTTTTTCATTTTCTCAAGCAACAGAACTTTCGCTCCCAAAGATGCGGCACTCCCCGCAGCCAAAAGACCTGCCGCCCCGCCTCCAACTATAATGACATTGTATTTATTCAAGGAATGTGTTTTTAAGATGAAAAAGAGGAAGGCAAAATTACGACAATTCTACAATTTTATTATTCGTAAAATTCTTTCGGATATTCTACCTTTCCACTTACATTATTTAATCCATGCTCTACTAATTCGATTACCATACAGTTTTCATCAGGGGCGTCAAAGGGGAGCAAAATTCCATATTTGCTTGCTCTTTCATATCCGAATTTTGGGTAATAATTTTCATGTCCAAGAAGAACAATTGATTGATATCCCATCTCCTTTGCTGTTTTATGCGCCGCCTTGATTAATTGCCCACCAATACCTTTCTTTTGATATTTCGGCTTCACACTAACAGGCGCAAGCGCTAAAGAATCAAAAGTTTCATTTTCATTGTTGATCTTAATTTTTGTTAATAAAATATAACCCAAGATTTCCTTTTTATACTCGGCAACAATTGATAATTCCGGTATAAAAGCATCAGAATTTCGGAGCCTATCGACCAATAGATGTTCACGCTGATCACTGTATTGTTCATATTTAAATGCTTCCCAGATGATGTGACCAACCTCCTGGTAATCTCCCGGAGTTTCCTGACGAATGATTATTTTCATGTATTATTAATGGAATATGCCAACAAATTTATATTCAAAATTCTTAAAATAACCGGCAATCCGAAACGACATTCAACCAAATCAACATTTTAGTTATGTTTTCAATACATTAGTTAAAATCAATTACTCAAACGATTTTTACCTCAGAGACTAATTTTGTAATATCGAATAAATATTTAACTATGGCCAAGTTTGTCGATTACTCAAAGATTATTTTCATTGTTTTTTTTATAATGCTGGTTAGTTCCTGCAATAACACCTCAAAAAAGAATCAATCCAATGAGGGGACTGATGAAAAGAAAAAGCCTAACATCGTCATCATCTTTCTCGATGATTCAGGATATGCTGACTTTAAACCTTTTAGTCAGGAGGGTATTTCAACACCAAATGTACAGACACTTGCGGAAGAAGGCAGGGTATTTACAAATTTTCATGTACCACAAGCCATTTGTTCGGCTTCGAGATCAGCATTGATATCAGGATGTTATCCCGGCAGAACAAAGGTGTTTGGCGCCCATGGTCCAAAAGCACGTGGGTTGGAAACAAATTTCCCAACCATTGGAGAGGTTTTTAAAGCAGAAGGTTACAAGACAGCAATTTTTGGAAAATGGCATTGTGGTGATCAGCCGGAAACGCGCCCCCAGGCCCGGGGATTTGATGAAACCTGTGGGCTTATGTATTCAAACGATATGTGGAAATATCATCCTGAAAACCCAGAACATTGGGGGAAATATCCACTTCAGTTCTGGGAAAATGGAAAAGTGACCATCGAAGAAGTGGGCATTCCGGAGCAAAAAATGCTCACCACATGGTACACTGAGCATGCTGTTGACTTTATCAAGCGTAATAAAAACGAACCTTTTTTATTGTATGTTCCTCACTCAATGCCACATGTCCCTATTTTTTGCAGTGAAAAATTTGAGGGTAAATCAGGCGTTGGATTGTATGGAGATGTAACCTTAGAACTCGATTGGTCGGTAGGTGAAATCAATAAGGCACTTAAAGAAAATGGGATTGAAAATAACACCATTGTGATTTTTTCCTCAGACAATGGCCCTTGGATCTCCTATGGGAACCATGCGGGCAAAACACCTTTCCGGGAAGCAAAAGCGACTTCTTTTGAAGGTGGTAATCGCTCAGCCTGTATCATCAAGTATCCGGAAAGACTTCAAAAAAATTCGGGTTCTGATAAAGCATTTTACTCGATCGACTTGTTGCCCACCCTATGTTTCCTTGCAGGAGTTGAGTTGCCCGATAGAGAGATTGATGGTAAAAATGTCTGGGATCTTATTTCTGATAAAAAAAATGCCCAAAATCCTCATGAATATTATGCATTATCAACCGGTAGAAATCTCGAAGGAGTCATGAGTGGTGATGGAAAATGGAAATTACACCTGCCCCATTCCTACAGGACACTACTCTTTCCCGGGAAGGATGGAAAACCGGGAAAATATGAAAACAAGGAAATTGAGCTTTCACTTTTGGACATGGAAAATGATCCTTTAGAAAGTAAAAATGTAATAAACGAGTATCCTGATGTAGCCAAAAAACTTAAGCAGTTGGCTTATTCCCACAAAAAGAAATTTTATGAATAATAGTTGATGAGCTTTCAGACCGGTTTGCCGGAGGTGTGTTGCTCCCATACAAGTCTTGCTCTGCACACCTCCTTGCGATCTGATTTCCGAATGATATTCACCAGATAATCATGCTCAATATTTCCATTTAACTCCGAGGAAATAATGACTTTCTCTCCGTACTTTGCCTCTCCCATGTAGTTTATTTCAATGGATTTAACTTGCATGGTGGTATTAATTTCCAACGGGAAGCTGTTTATGATCAGCTCAATGTATTTCACATTGTTAACATGATATAACAAATCAATATCGCTGTACTCTATCCTGGGGGCTCTGAGTTGTTGTGGATTTTTCAATCGTGGAAGCTTTTCCAGTTTACGGTCTATGGCTTTTTCATCTTTTAGACTATACATCCCTTCCTCAAGTCCCGCCACCAATTCAGGTCGCCTGGTTTTTGTATTGATTGCTGCCCATGAGCTTGTCGCTTTTACAATAACTTCCTGTTTCTCATTTTTGATGATAAAATCACGGATATAAAAGATGCCTTCGTTTCCTCTCGACCATGTTTTCAGCTTGATCTCTTCTTTCCATTCTGGATAAATATAAATTAATACTTTGAGCCTTACCAACACCCAAACCTGGTTTGCGGCCAGCAAATCCCGATATCCGAAACCGGCGGTTTCAGCGTGCATACTTGCGCCTTCTTGTAGAAAATTACAAATAGAGGTGAGATGGGCCTTGCCCTTCGGATCCATATGAAAAGAGTGAATCCGAAAGTTTTCTTCCCATGATTTAGGGATGGTCATTTAGAAGGATTTAATCCGTGTATTTATCCTTAATTTTCGTTTCGGCAAACTCTACAAGAAAGTTCGAAAATTTTGCAATTACTTTATTTAAATAGGCCTCTCCTTTTTCAACTGCAGACTTTGCGGGATTTCCAATACCGGTATCAGCTGTTACCTTTGTCCATTCTCTGGGCGCCCAAAACCATCCTTCCTGTCGTGCTTTGAACTTTAATTTTTTTGCTTTACCATCTCCAGCATCCGATAGTGGCAATACCCAATCCGGAACTATTTTCATCATGATACTCGTTTCCATTTCGCCAGCATGATCACCGGAATCCTCAAAATACTTGTCCCAATGCGGATCCACCGAATACCAATTGACCTGACCAATAAACATTTCCGGAAATTCCGCACTTAATTCACGAATCATCTGCTTGAAATCATTACCACCATGGCCGTTTAAAACGATGAGCTTTTTTATGCCCTGTCCACTTAGGGAACTGACAATGTCGTGAAGGACCTGAAACTGCGTTGATGGATTTAAGTTTATTGTCAGTTTGATATCGAGTTGCTGGCAATTGACCCCAAATGGAATATTTGGGAGAACCATAACTTTAACTCCCCTGTCCCAGGCCAGTTTCGCTGCTTCTGCTGTTATAAATTCATTTTGAATGTTGTCAGTTCCATAAGGCATATGATAATTGTGTGCTTCCGTAGCTCCCCATGGCAATACAGCAACTTCGTAATTAGTTTCCTTTACTGTTTTCCAGTTAGTCTCCTGGAGTATATAAGGTCTTGGTCCCATTCTTATAATTTGTCTTACATTATTTTTTTAACATTGGGAACAACCTCCTTATTTCTTCATCAGAAGGTTGTTTTCCATATTCACACACCTCAAATCCTTCGGCATGTTTTGCAATAGAACCATGGTCGCCATACCATTTTTTCAAACATTCTCTTGTCGTACTGTTAGGAGTGTTTTTTCTCCAATTTGCCAGAAATTCAAGTCTTGCCTTTTCATCCGTAGGCACTTTATCCAAAATTCCCATGGTCCATGGAAGCCAGTCAAAATACTGTGATTCATGAGCGGCCATTGCATGAATTTTTTGATCATAAACATCATCCATGATCACGGCGATATCCGGTCTGAAAGGATTTGGTTTTTGAAATCCATCTTCAGAATAAAGAAAAACAGGATTTTTTTTCAATGGAGGAACTTCAGGGGTAACATTTGGTACTATCACCAGGTATGCAGCATCCTGCACTAAAATACCCGTATATCTATGATCGGGATGATAATCATTGGGCCTGGGAGCGATGACAATATCAGCATTCCATTTTCTGATTTCACGAATTATCTTCCATCGATTGGCCAGAGTCGGCATCAATTCTCCGTCATGATTGTCAAGGACCACATATTCTACGCCAAATCTTTTACCTGCTTCCTGAGCTTCAGCAAGTCTGATTTTTGCCAATTCTCCACCCCCCATTGACTGGTGTCCGGCGTCTCCGTTGGTGAGCGACACAAATTTTACATTATGCCCCATTTTTGCGAAAATAATAGCAGTGCCACCGGCATCCGAATCACAATCATCAGGGTGTGCGCCAAAAACAATGACATTGATAGGTTCATTTTGGCCAAAAGCTATAACAATTGTAAGGCACAGAATTACAAAGGATAAAATAGTTTTTTTCATAGATTTAAAATTTTATGGAAACTCACCATTAGTAGATAATAATCATGCTTTTATGCGCTTCAATTAGTATCTCAGGTATGGCCAGTTTCATGTTAAAATTGGTTTAGAGTTATATTAATTTCATTGATTCCGGATCCCAGTTAACCGGCTGACCCTGGTAATAACTTTCATTTGCCAACAATGCCGCTCCGGCAGCTCTTAAGCCAAAAACAGGATTTTCGACAATTTTATTTTTACCACGAATGCCTTGGAAAAAATTGAAAAAATGATCGTAATGAGAACCCATATAATCAGATGGGGCTTCATAGTTTGATTCTCCAATATTCAAGGCTGACTTTCTGTTTTCAAGGTTTTTGGCGGCATATCCTTTCTTTATATTCTTTTGAGTTTCTTCAGTATATGCGATTAGAGAGTAACCACCGGGTACCATGCCCAATTTTGAACGAGTTAGTTTTACGGAATTTGAATTCACTTCCATTTCTCCTTCGGTACCTACCATCCGAAATCCACCACCGCCGCCGCCGCCGGCAATAAAGTTTACCCGGAATGAAGCATTAAATGCGGCATGAGTTTTTGTTTCCGGATAATCATAAAATGTTAGGGTAACGTCTGGTACATCCCGGCCATCTTTCCAATATCTAAGTCCACCAGTGGATAAAGCCCGAGTCGGCCCATGCGAACTAAGAATAAAGTTCAGGGTAGAAAAGGCATGAACAAAAAGATCACCGGCAACTCCTGTTCCATAATCTTTATAATTTCTCCAGCGGAAAAATCTTGTGAGTTCATAAGGTATTTTTGGAGCTCGTCCCAAAAATGTATCAAAGTCAACCGTATCAGGACTAGCATCGGGAGGAATCGGATATTGCCAGGCGCCTTCGGTAGAATATCTATCATTGAACATATCGAGCATCACCATTTCACCAATTGCCCCATCTTCATATAGTTGTTTTGCTTTTTCATTTCCCAAAGACGACATCCCCTGACTTCCTATCTGGCATACTTTACCTGTTTCTTTTTGAACTTTAATAACCTCATGGCCTTCTGTGAAATTTTGTACCATGGGTTTTTCGCAATAGACTGCCTTACCCGCTTTCAATGCTTCAATGGTGATTTTTTTATGCCAATGGTCCGGAGTGGCGATGATCACAGCATCAATATCTTTTCTATCGAGAATTTCACGATAATCACGGGTCACAGAAATGTCTTTTCCCCAGAGTTCTTTTGCCCGGTCTAGTCTTCCTGTATATAAATCACAGGCAGCAACCAATTTAACTCCATCAACTTTCAAGGCAGAATTGGTATCATAGATTCCCTGTATTCCCGATCCGATAAGCGCAAGCTGAATCTGGTCGTTGGCTGTTAAGTTTTTCGTGGAATATAATCTCCCTTCCATTTTCAGGTTTTGATTGTACGATTTCGCCATGATTTGCGTCGAAGCCGAGACAAGGGTTGTTCCAAGTGTGAGATTTCTTAAAAATGATCTTCTTGATTTGCGTTTATTTGAAGCTTCCATACAGGGCACCAGGTTAGATTAGATAATTATATTAATAACAAAACTGTCGAAATTACACTTTTTTTCCTGCTGGGCAAAGTATGACTTTTTATTAGTTATCTAAATTGAAGAAGAATCGATATATCTGATTATTGTCAATTCAAAATGTCAATATTTTTAAATACAAAGTTCATAAAATATTTTCTCTTAGATATTGTATTAAAATTCGATTAAAAAAATAAAACATTCTGTAGTAAAGAGAACTTTATGCTATCCAATAAGCGTTCTTATTTTGTCGTTTATTAAAAAATCAGAGTATGCTTAAATTTCAGTTTATATTATTTGTATTTGGGGTATTCATTATCTTTTCATCTTGTACAAAAAATGATGATCAAGATAATGAAGTAAAGTCCGGGAAATTAGTTTTCAATTTTGAACATTTTGCCAATGGAGAAGAGCTGTCATATGACCAAATGATATATACCAATGCAGCAGGAAATCAATATGAAGTTTCAGAGATTCAGTGGTTTATTTCTGATATTACACTACATGGAAAAGACGGAAGCAAATTGTTACTGGATCCTGAAAAGTTCGCACATTACATCGATACCAATATTCCTGAGACTTTTACATGGAGTATTTCAGATAAAATTCCAGCAGGGGAATATCAGTCAATTTCCATGACTTTTGGGATACGAGGTGAAAAGAATAAACCATATATGTTTACTGATCCTCCGGAAAGCAATATGCTTTGGCCTATGAATCTTGGAGGTGATCAGGGAGGCTATCACTACATGAAACTCAATGGGTTTTGGAAGAATAAAGATAATCAGCGTGAACCTTTCAACTTTCATCTAGGAGTTGGCCAGGAAAGAGATGCTGATAATAATGTCATAGGTTTTGTACAGAATTGGTTTGAAACAGAATTACCAAATTCAGCATTTTCTATTGAAAAAAACGAAACTAAATCTATTACTATCCGCATGAATGTTGACAAATGGTGGGATCAGCCAAATATCTACAATCATGATGAGCACGGTGGAAAAATCATGCAAAATCAGAATGCGATGCGAATGGGGGTAGAAAATGGGAAAAATGTTTTTTCTTTGGGGAAAATGACATCAATTGTTAAATAATAGAGGAAAGTGAGTAATTTAAGTCACTAAGAAATTAATTTGAGATACTATATTTATTAGATATTAAATTATCAAAGTCATGAAAAAATTCATTTCATTCGGAATAGCTTTACCAGTGGCGATGATACTGGTAATTTGGTCTTGTGGCACGGATAGCACAGAGGAAGCTGAAGTCCCACAGGTTTATAGCTTCAATCCGACTCCTTATGTGATTCCTGATGTTGCCTACTTCCCGAAAAACCTTAATATTCCATCGGACAACCCGATGACGATAGAGGGAGTAGAATTGGGCAGATATTTGTTTTATGATGGAAGGCTTTCTGGCAATACATCAAAAGATATGTTAATGAGTTGCGCTACCTGCCACGTTCAGAAAAATGGTTTTGAAGCAGGAATGGATAATCCAAGATTTATAAATGGCAAAACATTTGGCCTGCCGACAGAAGAGTACCCCGAAGGTGAACCGACACCAAATTATATGTTACCTCTTGTAAATTCGGTGTATAATCAAAACGGTTTCGGCTGGAATGGATTTATAAATGAATCCAATGAGTATAGAGGTAACGAAGAATTTAATGTTCCGGCCACAAAAGAATTCCATTATAAAAATATAGAGTCTATGGTTTGGATGTCTATTACGGCATCGCATGAGATGAACAGTACAATAGAAAAAAGTGTAGCCGCGATCGATGCAATTCCGATGTATAAAGCAAAATTTAAAGCAGCTTTTGGAACTGAAGATGTGAATTATGACAGAATCAGCAAATCAATCGCACAGTTTGTCAGATCCATCGTTTCTTATAATTCTAAATTTCATAAATATCTCAGACAGGAAGCAGATTTAACTGCACAGGAAAAGAAAGGTCACGATTTATTTTTCTCTGAAGATGCTGATTGCTTCCATTGCCATGGAGGCTCTGTTCTTATGACAACGAATGAGTATTTCAACAATGCCAAAGATAAATCTTTTGATCCCAAAGAAAAGAACCGTTTTTCTGTAACCGGTGATCCCATGGATATCGGAGCTTTTAGGGCTCCTTCATTGATCAACATTGAATTAACTGCGCCCTACATGCACGATGGCAGGTTTAAGACACTTGATGAAATAATAGATTTTTATTCAGAAGGACTGGTATATTCAGATTACGTTCACCCGTTGATGAAAAATGTCCGTCAGAAAGGTGTACAACTTAATGATGACGACAAAGCAGCTTTGAAAGCATTTCTCCTTACGTTAACGGACAATGAATTGATTCAAAGCCCTCAATATGCATGCCCGCCAGAATTAGTTAAATGGAATGGTCAGGCGAGCGTAAACTAATATTTACTCCAATTTTTCGTAAAGTCAAAAATGTCTTCTATTGGCCTAATGCTTGATTTTTGAAACCGCAAGTATATTTTTTGAGTAAATATTATTGAGAGGAGGTACAAAATGAATTTTCTTAATAATAGGACATTTTTAAGAGATTTATTGAAACATGGTGATATGATGAACACTGTGAATGGAGGAGTTGCGGAAACAAAATTTAGAGTTAAAAATATTAATAATGATTTGTTGATTGAAATTTCTAACCCATCCATTTCACCAAAAGGATTCAATTTCACCATCTATAAAAATGAATTGTTGGTGAATATTGCACCCTTTTACGATACATTTGGTAAGGAGCCAGCGTCATCGCATCCTATTTTTTTTAGAGCCATCCTAATACCATATTATGTGGATATCAATAAAATTGAGGTAACATTTGAATATGGAGTTTTTAAGATCCTGTTGCCATATAATAACAAACTCAAAAAATTTCCGTATAAAATAAATGTTAAGAACATAGATAATTAAAACGTTGACCAGATAAATAGTAAACCCACTGATTAATTTCAGGGGGTTTTTATTTTTAAGGCAAAATCGCATATGGTTCATTTTTAGTTTTTCTCCCAAGCCTCATTTTTTTGTATTTGATAGATTATTCTTAATTTGATATGAATAATTTAAAAACAGCAAAAATGAATAATACTGAAATTTCCAGAATCATCATAATGCTTCAAAACACCTACAATGGAGCAGCATGGCACGGGCCTTCTGTCATGGAGGTTTTAAATAAAATTAACGTTGAGCAAGCCTTTCATTCATCAGAGCATATACACCGTATTTGTGAGCTCGTACAGCATATTACAGCCTGGAGAACATTTGCTATTAAAAGATTGCAAGGAGAGCAACATTATGAAGTGTCACAAAGTGAAAATTGGAAATTTTATAAAAACAAGGATACTGCAGCATGGGAAGAAATCAAATCAAATCTTTCCAAGAGCCAGGAAACTCTCCTAAATGTACTTATCAATTTAACAGACGAGATGCTCAACGATGAGGTTGATGGCAAAGCTTACAGTTATTATACGCTTATTCATGGAGTTATTCAACATGACCTATACCACCTTGGAGAAATTGCGCTTTTAGCCCGTGAATACAGTTGATATAAATTCAACTGTCAAAAAAAACAAAGGCAAACTTTAGCAGCTTGCCTTTATTCAAATTAACACCCAAAATTATGAAAAAACTACTAAGACAATTTTTGTGAAAGTCTATTTGATAGTCTTCAAAGATTAGAACTCATTTATTTTTAAAATGTTTTAAAAAACCGATCAATATTTTTTTCTGAAAAAACTATAACATCGTCACTTTTATATCAAATCTCCACTAGCGGCCCATCAATACCTACATATCTTCTTTTGGGCACTCATAATCTCCACGTTATAAAATAGATGGAGCCTGCCTCGACACAATAGAAACAATGTTTTTTTGAATTGCATAAACAATAATTCTCTAAGGATAAAATATGGCTGGTTTTAAAAGAAAAGGTCTCACCTTCTAAGGTAATACCTCATTGCAGAAAATTTTCCGGATTTTCCTGAAACTTTTCCGTTAAACCACTCACAACGAAAATTTACATATAGTAAAGGTTAGACATTTTCATGGTTAGGTTGTCTGTTAAATGAAGGTGCTGGTCGAAAGGTCAGCGCCTTTTTTTTATTGATTCAATGGGGTATCGTCACATTTTAAGTCGCCAAGTACATATTGCAAACCATTTAAGTAATACAATAAAATTCTGGGGTCTTCATAGCTTTGAGCATTATGCGATGGAGAAACATAAAAAACCCTTCCATCTCCATATCTTTTTATCCATGAAACATAGCTGATTTTGTCTTTTGGCTCGTGTTTCAAAGAGAGAATCTTTGATACTTCCATATACAATAGTGGTCTGAAATTTTTCTTGTCATACGCGTTTTTAAAGAAATAGGGTTCATCGATATGAGAGAAAGACTTTCCTTCAAATGCTAAGGTCATTGGGTGATCAGGTTCAGCAATGTGCAATTCAATTTTTTGTTGTGGAGGATGGTAATCAAAACTTCCCCCAAGCATGTCGCTAAATTCAGCAGATTTATTTTGCATTACAATACCTCCGTGAAATACCATAAGACCACCACCACCTTTTATAAAGGAAAGTAAATTTTTTTCAAGCTCATTAGCTTTGGCAAATCGCTCTTTTTCAGTTAGCCCTTTATCGCCTAGAAGGGCATCATAGAACAAGTCACGATGATCTCCTTTTGAGCAGTTATTATTTAAAACAACTGCATCAAATTCACTGAGCTTTTCTACTTCAAACATGGATATATCTACACTTTTTACAATTTCATAGGCTCCGGTTTTTTTGGCAAGTATTTTAATTACTTCATCGGCATGCGGAATTACCCAATGATTATATCCGGTGAACAATGAAAAAAGCAAAACTTTATGTTTTTTGGAAATAGGAGCTGTAGCTGTTTCCGGAGCCAATTGGTAAATTTTTTGTTTCCAGGCATCATCCAGAGGGATGGGGTCCAATGATTTTTTTTGAGCAAGTGTAAAATGTGAATTGGAGATTAGAATAATCGCAAGGATGAAAAAATATCTCATAACTAAATTTTTTTGAATAAAAGTACTTTAAAATATTCAAACCTTCCTATAAACTGTAGCTCAAGATTAATACCCTTTAGTGAATATAATTTTTACCCTCATTCCTAATTTCTCAATCTATGTGAGATATGTTAAAAGGAAGCGGAGAAACAAAAATGCATATTAATAGGTTTAAGAATGCAAGCCATTTTATCTTTCTGTATTCAAAATATTAATTCTATAAAAATGACGTGTATTCATTGCTGTGGAGCGGATAAGTTTTTCGATCTGAAAAGCGCTCAAAAAGAAATGAAGAAATTCAAGAGAAAGGGGACTAGAAAAGCCACAAAAAAGCTGCTCGATTTATTGTTCGATAAAAACATAGAAAATAAATCGCTCCTGGATATTGGGGGAGGAGTCGGGGCCATTCAATGGAATTTTTTAGAAAAAGGCGGAAAAAGCACCCTGGATGTCGATGCATCTCATGGATATTTGAAAGTTGCACGTGAATATGCAAAAGAAAATGACCAGGAGGATAAAGCCAAATTTCTATTTGGTGATTTCGTAGATGTTTCAGATGAAGTCGAACATCATGATTTTGTAACTATGGATAAGGTCCTTTGCTGCTATCCCGACTACAAAATACTTTTAGATAACGCACTGAAAAAGTGTAATAATACCATTGTTATTTCCTATCCTCTGGGTGGACTCATAACGAAATTGGTTAATTATTTACCCAATTTTTATATGTATTTGATAAGAAACACCTACCGCTCATATGTGCATTCGCCCAGAGAAATAGAGCAGTTTATTATCGACAGAGGATTTAAGGTTGTAAAAAAGAATATCTCTTTTCCTTGGCATGTTCAATCTTACAATAAGGTAGCTGGTTAAATAGATTTTAATGGTTCTGGCATTTGCCATTAAAAGGACATCCATTTACTGTTGAAAATCCAATATTGAGTTAGCCTGGTTACTTTGGTTTTTTACCCTTTCGAGATCTTCTTTCGAAATTTACATTTCAAATTTATACGCGGTGTGATTATTCAATATTTTATAGTTTTTTAGAACTAATTTTTATTTAAAAAAACCGACTAAATGCTTTAACATTTATAATTATATGAATAATTTCGCATATTCAATAACTGAAAAATTAAAAAATATTAAAAATTTGATAATTAAAATATTGTGTGATGAGTGATGCTAAACAAAACCAAAAAATCGAAAAGGCATGCGAAAATGCCTTTGAAAAATTTCAAAAAATTGGCCTTAACAAATATGCTGATATACAATCAAAATTAGAGTACGTACTTGGAAGCTATAAATACGATGGCAATCCAGTTGGCTTGTATGAAATCGGAAATAAAGCTTTAACGATACTTAAAAAATATAAAAAAGAGAAACCCAGGTTAGTTGCTAAGAAACTAATTGAGGATTTAGAAAAAGCACTGAAAAACAAATAATTAATGCCGGCATTGACCGGCATTTTTTTTACTATCTTAATTTTATCCCAGGGATTACGCTGACAATTCATACCTCATTAAGTTATATACGCCTACCCAAATCATGAATAAAAATCGATCGAGTGGGATAAAATGAGGTAAATTTAAAAGAGTAAGTGACGGGATAAAGCTTGATTTAATAAAAAGCAAAAAAGCCTCAAAGAGATGAGGCTTTTTTAGTGTAATAAAAGGTTGGCGGCGACTTACTCTCCCACGTGTTACGGCAGTACCATCAGCGCTGAGGGTCTTAACTTCTCTGTTCGGAAAGGGAAGAGGTGGACACCCTCGCCATAGCCACCATTATTATCATAATAATGCAGATAGATAAAGATATATCTGCAAAAGACATGTATAGTGTGAAAGAGTTATAAAGTTCCATAGATTCAGGAAACCAGCTACAGAAGAAAGCGATTGGGTAATTAGTACTACTCGGCTATGACATTACTGCCTTTACACCTGTAGCCTATCGACGTCATGATCTCTGACGACCCTTATATGGAAGCCTCATCTCGAGGTGAGTTTCGCGCTTAGATGCTTTCAGCGCTTATCTCGACCGCACATAGCTACCCGGCGGTGCAGTTGGCACCACAACCGGTACACCAGCGGTACGTCCAACCCGGTCCTCTCGTACTAAGGTCAGGTCCTCTCAAGCTTCCTACGCCCACAACAGATAGGGACCGAACTGTCTCACGACGTTCTGAACCCAGCTCGCGTGCCACTTTAATGGGCGAACAGCCCAACCCTTGGGACCTTCTCCAGCCCCAGGATGTGACGAGCCGACATCGAGGTGCCAAACC
>JAJRQT010000058.1 GCA_024280115.1 Bacteroidota bacterium
GTTTAACCGGAGAAATCATAGGATTTCAATCTTAGATAAAATTATTGAAAGATGTGTACTACATGAACCTGTGAGCTATGCAATGATTAAATCAAATGCGATCTAAATGGGTAACCCTATTTTTTTATTTGTTATTCATATTAAGTGTTGGCACCTGCTTTTCTCAATCCAATTTTCAAGAAGGGTATATAATTAACTTATCAAACGACACAATATCCGGATTTATCCATAATAAAGTGAGTTTAAATAATTTGAAGAATTGTCGGTTTAAAACTCGCTTAGATAGTGAATTTGTAGATTATTCTCCAAAAGAAATTAAAGCATTTAGGATTTATAGTAGCGGGTACTATGTTTCTTTGGAGATTGATATCGATGGTAACAAAGATATTTATTTTGTTGAAAAGTTAGTTGAAGGTATAATTGACGTGTTTTATTATTCTGCTTTTAATAAAGGTTTTTTCTTAATACGTACTGAAAATGGTGAATTATACGAATTGAAAAATACCCAAATCGAAGTGACAACGGATGAAGGCAGTTACACAAGACACAAAAAGGAATACATCAGCATGTTGAGATATCTATTTAAAGATAGCCCGAGCGCACTAAAAAAAGTTGACCAATTACCATTTGAATCTAACGCCATTATTGATATTGCTCAAGACTATCACAAGGATGTTTGCACAGAATACGAATGTATCATATATACCAAAGAAAAAGTTAAAATGAAGATTGATTTTGGGTTGTATGCTGGATATTCTTTTTCAAGAACATCTTTTGAAGGCAAATATGTCAAAATGTTTAATGGTGAGTTTTATGAGAGTAATGATTTATTGATAGGTATATTTTCCAATTTAATGGATCCGAATATCAGTAATAAATTCAGCCTTCAACTTGATTTAGCCTGGCAAGAAGGTAATTATTCTTCAGATTCATCAAGCATTAATATTTCATATTTAAAAATACCGCTATCAGTAAAATATACATATCCAGGTAAAAAGATCAAGTCGTCCTTTTTAGTTGGTATTGCATATAACCATTGGCTCAATTTTAAAGGCCAAAATTTGGTCCCAGAATACCTTTCTGGAGAGGCAATACAAACACAAAGAAATCAAATTGGATTACATACCGGAGTTGAAATCTCTTACATGTTTACTAAAAAACTCGGGATATTTTTTCAAGGAAATTTTGAATATTATTCTGGAAAACACTTCAATTATTGGACAAATGATGGCCTTGATTTTAATGAATATGTACGTTCTAAAACAAGTTTTCTGAGCATTTCATCTGGCTTGAAATTTTAAACATTAAAAATGCTTCGAATATATTTTGTTTGATTTTGGTGTGTTATCTTATGAACACTATTTAGCAATAGGTCTAATTGTGACATTTGAGATTGTGCTTGTATTTTGGTGTTGTACTTACTATTTTGGAAGTTTTTTTATCCCATTTTGAGATTATATTATACCGTGGAGTTCCATATCCGGGACTTCCCATAATAGGATATTCATTCCTTACAAATTAATGTTGTCTCACTCAAAGATTATTTCAAAATAAAAGCACATCATAGAACAGCCTGTGAAACATCTTAATAATTTGACACAAAATTGTCCTTTCGAACATTGCCATCTGCATCAACCTTATATCCCTCCGGGTCTCCTCCTTTCCATGTCAGTTGGGGCAACATCTTCGATAGAACCTTCCGATGATTATCTATAATTTTTTTATTTTCCTTTTTGTAAGCTGCATTGTTCCATTCATTCGGATCTTTCTCGTGATCGTATAGTTCTTCAAGATTAATTTCAGGATAATAAATATACCTGTATCGCATACTTCTTACAGCGTGTCCTATGATCGGTTCTTTGGTCCAGCTAAATTGGTAGCTGGTTACAACTGGTGAAGTCTCGGTTTCCGGATCCTTTATTTGAGGTAGCAGACTATTTCCATCTAAATGTGATGGTTTATCAAATCCTGCCAGATCGACAAGGGTTGGATATAGATCAATCAAACTCACCGGCTGATTACATTTGCTGCCGGCTCGGGTTAATCCCGGAACTGAAATAATTAAGGGCACATGCGTTGACCTTTCCCAAAGGGTGAATTTTTCGATATTTTCTTTTTCACCCATGTGCATGCCATGATCTGACCACAAGACAACAATCGTATTTTTTGCATACTCGGAATTCTTGAATGCATCTAACAAGCGACCCACCATGGCATCGGCAAAAGTAATAGAAGCAGCATAAGATTGAACCACTTTTTTCCATTGATTATTGTCAACCACCCAACGATGTATCCATCTTCGGCCATGATCAAAGGCATCTTCAAGATCATCCTTCTTGCACTCCGGTAAAACAATATTTTCAAGAGGATACATATCAAAATATTTCTGAGGTACTTCCCATGGATCATGTGGTTTCCAAACTCCGGTAGCCAGGAAGAAAGGTTGATCGTGTTTTAGGGTAAGTTGATATTTGGCCCAATCTATGACATGATAGTCCGCCATCTTTTCATCGGGAACGGGTATAGGACCCCATGTCCACCATCCACCTTCTCCTCCGGGCCGCCCTTCATTATTTACCTCTTCAGGATAAATAACTTCTTGCGGTGCACGTATCTGATATGGGTGTGAAATATACGCACTGGGGTAATAAAAATCCCAGTTGGCAGGTTCTACCTGGCTGGTTGGCGCCCATGGTGGCGCCTGACTATGATAAATCTTACCGGCTCCAAGGGTTTTGTAGCCTTGATTTTTAAAAAATTGCTCCATAGTTACGACATCTTTTAATGCTTCAAATTCCCGCCATTTGGGCCCATCTCCCCAATATACATTTTCAGCACCTGATCGGGTGTGATGCACACCTGTGAGAATGGCTGTCCGCGCTGGTGCGCAAGCTGGTGCCGGTGTATGTGCATTTGTAAAAATCATCGATGAAGCTGCGAGACGATCAATATTTGGTGTATGAATTTTCATACCTGGATAATTTCCTAAAAAACCAACCCAATCATTCATATCATCCACCGCAATAAAAAGAATATTTGGCTTTTCATTCATATTATTTATCTGTGCATTTCCAATGTGACTAATCCACAAACTAGTAGCTATTGTGAATAGTTGAATTTTTATAAGAATGTTTCTCATGAGTATTGTCTTAAATATTGAATATATCGATTCTATGAATCGCTCAAGGTAAATAATATTTAATTCAGGGCGTAATGATGGAGCAGCATACCTAGGGCAAACGGGTTTGAAGCAAATTAATAAAAATACCATGTTCTGTGGCTCACAGACCGAGGCACGAGATGTTAAATTTTTCTAAACCCAATTGCCCTGGCAGCATACCGCTTACCATAGATTTTATAAATGTATTTTCCTTCATTTATAAGGTTAATTTTTCTTCAATTTTGACGAACTCAGCTTTTGTAAGAAGTTTTTGAGCCAAAGGGAAAAGAATATTATCTTCTCTGTATATATGTAATCTAAGAAGTTCAATAAGTTCAATACCACTGTTATAAGCTACATCATTAGTTAACATTCGTGAATGTTGATCAGGAAGCCTGGCTGCCAGACCCAGAAAGTTGAAAGTAAGTGAAGCGAGTTGAATGAACTTCACATGATCATCTTCCATCAGATCAACAGGGGTTTTTGGAATTGGTTCTTTGCTGTGTTCACCAGATTCAATCAATCGCTGTTTAAGGATTGGGAACAAATGTCTTTCTTCTTTACGATTATGGACTAAGATATCGTCATCAAAAAAACTAAAAAAAACTGCAAATGAATCATTGATCTCTTTTGTTATTTTAAATCCCTCCCTATGAAATGCGATCAATGCAGCTTCAAAATTTTTCAATTCCCCGATTACATCATTATGCTCATACATCAAAGATTTAAGACTTTCGGCCATATTATCCGGATCGACATCCGCAATGGCATATTTGGGGTCATATGCCTCCGGTGGATCCATTGGGGAAGACTCCTCTTCAGCCTCTATCCCTTTATCCACAATTCTTTTTAGGTGGTCCACTTCCTTCTTTTCGGTATCAATAGCTTCATCAACCCTTTTACCTGTCGCGGTGTCAATGATTTTATATTTCATCCCTGCACATCATTATAAACACAATTAATAATTAGTTCTTCTTTCCACAAAAATAAAAACTATTTCCTTATCAGGGATTTTTAATTTCTGCTTTCGGTCCCTGGTAAAACCACCAGTTGAGAAAGAGACAAATCAGGTAATACACCGCAAAGCCATAGAGTGCATATTCAGGATTCCCCGCTTTAATTTGCTGACCAAATACTTTTGGAATAATAAAAGCGCCGTAAGCGGCAATCGCAGAAGTCCAACCTAGAACAGGGCCAGCTTGTTCTTTGCTAAATATATAGGGGATACTCCGGAAAGTTGATCCGTTTCCAATTCCTGTTGTGATGAAAAGAATCATGAAACATCCGAAGAATGGCCACCAATATTGTTCCGGAGTCGCACTTTCTTTTGCCTGAAGAATAAAATATGCTACCGCTAATGTAGCGAGAATCTGTGCGATGGTACTAAAAGTAGTTACTTTGGCTCCGCTATTAATTTTATCAGAAAGCCAACCACCGACCGGGCGTATCAAAGCGCCCAGTACAGGGCCAATAAAAACCCACATAAGAAAATTAGGTGCATTTGGATTTATATAAGAAGGGTCTGCTGAATCTGAATAAACAAATACATCCTGACACAATTTTGGAAATGCCGCAGAAAAACCTATAAAGGATCCAAAAGTCATTGTGTAAATAATTGTCATAATCCAGTTATGCTTATTATTGAATATTGCAAACTGCTTATTCAGGTTTTCTTTGATTTCACTGGGAGTCAGATACTTCATTAGCATCACAGTCAGGACAATCACAATTGGAAGCACAATCCACATATTTACACCCAACCCTACCAGGAGATAAGCCCCGATACCCGCCGAAATCAATCCCAATCCTACCAATAATAAAGTTTTGGAGATCCCTGTTATGGTATTTGGTAACTTTGGTGTGCCCGTAACAACATTATTCATCCCTATAAAGGCCGCAATAGCAGAAATGGTTAATACTGGCACCCACACCCATCCTGCATTCTGAATGCCTGACAAGGCCTCACCCCTTACAATGACACCATCGCTATTGAGTGCACCAAAAAGAGCAAAACCGACAACCCATGGAATAGTTTTTTGCATCACACCAACTCCCAGATTACCAATGCCTGCATTTAGCCCGAGCGAAGTACCTTGCATGCGCTTGGGAAAAAAGTAACTGATGTTGCTCATAGAAGAAGCAAAATTTCCTCCGCCAAAACCCGATAGTGCCGCAAGGATTGCAAACGTCATGTAGGGAGTATTGATATCGCTTAGGGCCATTCCTACACCTACTGCCGGAATTAACAACAGTGCCGTAGTAATTGATATTACATTTCGCCCACCTCCAATACCAATAAGAAATGAGTTTGGAATTCTCAATGTAGCTCCTGCCAAACCTGCAATAGCAGGCAAAGTATAATACAGGCTGTTGATCTCCTTAAGTTTTTCGGTCACCTGATCGGGGCTCATGTCGGGTGTAATCATGCCGAAGTTATAACCAAACTCTTTGAGCTTGGTGGCGATGATGCTCCACATGATCCAAACAGCAAATGCCAGGAGTAGGGCAGGGATTGAGATCCATAAATTTTTTGTGGCAATTTTCTTTCCGGTAGATTCCCAGAAGGATTCATCTTCTACATTCCAGTTGTTAATGTTTGTGGACATAACTTATTTTTTAGGTGTTTCTATTTTTTAGGTGTTTTTACTTCTCATCTATTTGGTGTTCAAAAACTTCGTCTTCTTCATAAGCCATGTCTTCAGAAAAAGCATCCTTTGGTTCTTTAAGAAAGATCAGGCAATAAATAAAACTCAATGCAGCACCTCCGGCAATTATGAAAAAAAATGTTTTTGCATCTACTATTGAATATACTACAAGATATATTACGGCTCCTACATTTCCATAAGCACCTGCCATTCCAGCAATCTGACCTGTCATTTTCTTATTAATTGAAGGTATCACGGCAAAAGTGGCTCCTTCAGCTCCCTGAACAAACATAGATGCACTTACCGTAATTATAATTGCTACTACCAGCCACCAAACCCCTTTGAATGTCGGTACGATTGTGGCAAGTCCATTATCATCTACAGGGCCGTACTTTCCTATTAATCCCATCCCCAGAAAACCAATAGCGATACCAACCATATATATCAACATGGTTCTTTTTCTATTAGCCATTTTATCAGAGATATAACCCCCAAGAGGGCGGGCAAACAGGTTTACAAATGCAAAAGATGATGCAATTATACCGGCAAAAGTTGCAGTCATGATCATATTACCACGAGGGCCGGTGATGCCGGCGAAAACTGTTTCAAAAAACATTGGTAGCATAGAAACCACTGCCAGTTCAGCGCCAAAATTAGCAAAATATGTACTGTTAAGGGCCGCCACACTGTTCCAGGAATATTTATCTTTTTCGGGTACTCCAGCCTTTAAGTAAGGCAAGTTTACTTGTAGAACTTTAATTACATGAACAATGTAAATAACTGTAAGAATTCCATAAATGCCATATAGAGTGCCGGTTGAAAGTATAGGTTCTCCATCCATCTTTACACCCCCGATTTTCCATGCCAAAACGCCCATAGCGCCAACGAGCGGGAATGACCATAGCAAGTATTGAAACAAATCTATATAAGAAGTCACCATCATTGGTTCTGCTTTCTTCGTTTTTAATATTGTTTTGCCTTGAGGCGCATCCCGAACTAAAAAATAGTAAGCAAATCCATAAACAACTGATACCAACCCATTTACAGCCATGGCGTATCTCCAGCCATTGGCTCCAAGACCGAGCCATTCTTCCATTACAGAAATTGCCACCCATGGGAGGGTCATAGCAGCAAATGCAGAACCGAAATTTCCCCAGCCTGCATAGAACCCTTCAGCTCTGCCGACCATTTTTGGAGGAAACCACTGAGCTACCATCTTAATGCCGATAACAAATCCAGCTCCGATAGAACCGAGAATTAATCTAGATATAAGCAGTTGCATGAAAGAGTCTCCAAAAGCAAAAACTATTGCGGGAATTCCCATAATGACCATTAGAGCAGAGAAGACTATTCTCGCTCCGTACTTATCAATTAAAGTCCCGACTATTATCCTGGCAGGTATGGTGAGTGCTACATTACATATAGCTAAGATTTTTATGTGTTCCCTGGTCAGCCATCCAACATTGCTGAGCATAGTCGTTGCCAAGGGCGCCATGTTGAACCAAACATAAAATGTAATAAAAAAAGCGATCCATGTCCAGTGCAATACTCTGATCCGCTCTTGACTAAAGTCGATCAATTCAGGTTTTTTCATAATTATTTTTTAAAAAATAAAATTTATCTTAAAAGTAACTGGCTCGCCCAAAACATATGATGAGCCATACAATAATTTAAAATATTAACAAACGGTATCGGGCAGAAGATTTACTACTGTGACAAAACTTCAAATGTAACTTCCTTGAATTTGAACTTTGACGTTTTATAAAGAGAAACTCTGTCAGCAATTAAGCTCAATTTCTTATTGTATAAATGTATTTGTCACTGTTTTGCTTTTCAATGATGCCAAATAGTTACGGATATGATACAGATCATGTTTGGAAAAATGAAACCTCGAATGCATCATATTTCAATTCGCATGATCCTAATCATAAAAATTATAAATACGCTACAATACCTTAGGATTGATTTTGCATAATAGGAAGATTTAGAAACTTGTCTCTTGTAGAGTTCCGTTGAGGTGAACATTGAAAATTCATTGAGAGATTGTAAATATTTAGATTGAATTGTATGAAGGAATTGGATCAAAGTACTTTTGAAAGTGCCGAACTAATCGAGCAGACATTTATATACTGGTTTTCGGACCATGGACACGTGCGCACGCCATTTCCAGATTACATACACTACAATCTTAAAGAAAAATCAACTGAGTTATTTTTCAATTGGGTTTCTGAATTAGACCCAAAAGCAAAAGATGAAATAAACGATCAGATAATTAGTGAAAAGTTTGAGGAAATTATTTTTGAAACTGCTACCGGCATGGTTAAAACCGAGGATGAACGAATTACGATATTATATCCATTTCTTCCGCGAATCGGGGATAATATTCAAAATGAAACTAAAAATCCATCAATGGATGAAAGTATTGTAATTGATAGATATTTAGTAAAAGAGGGAGATTTATCCTATCTTAAAATAATACTTAATAATGCAGTGACCAAAGATCGTTGGGAAACAAAATTTGAACTTCCGGTATAAATACTACGTCAGGAAACCAAATTGAAAATGTAAATCATTAATTATAAATAATGTAATTTTTATTGAGATGCGAACAGCTATAGATGAAATTTTGAACCCAAGTTGCGCGACATGCAAAGAACTAAATAAACTATTTTGTGGGCTTAGTATATCAGACAGGGATATCTTTTCTCAAAACAAAAGAAAGAATATATACAAAAAAGGACAAGTGATATACTATGAGGGGAATTATCCTCAGGGGCTATTTTGTATTTACAGTGGAAAAATAAAAATATCAACTATTGGCCGAAAAGGAAAGGAGCAGATAGTAAAATTTAAAGGCCGTGGAGAGGTGTTAGGATACAGGGCCTTACTCAACGATGAACCTTATAATGCAACCGCAACAGCTATTAGTGATTGTGAGGTATGCCACATCTCAAAAAACACTTTTTTAGAAACATTGGAAAAGAGTAAAAATCTGTCATTAAACACCATCCGGTTGCTATCCAACGACTTAAAGGAATCTGAACAGAAATTAATAAACCTTTCGCAAAAACCGGTAAAAGAAAGGGTCGCCGAAGCACTGTTATTATTGAAGAAACATTTTGGGCTAGAAAAAGACGGCAAAACCATTGAAGTTAACCTGACAAGGCGAGAAATTGGAGAAATTGCTGGAATAACTACCGAGACAACCATACGGATATTATCTGAATTGAGTAAAGAAAAAATACTCAGATTAACTGATAAAAAAATCAGTATAATGAACTTACAGCAACTTGTGAAGATTGGCAATAACAATTCTAATATTTAGTTTTTTGATGCCTTCGGGAATTTTCCCGCCTCGTCTTACCGAGATCTATTCGCCACATATTGTGACCTTCCATATTTCTAATCAGTTGGACTTATGATATAAATCATTGCAATACTGACTTAGCGCCAATAACTTTTCATTCGATTTAAATCATTAGACTGATCCTCTTTTTAACCGGCAAGAGGAATCAGGTTGATAAATATTTGAATGATATGAGATACTCTGAAAATATTAATATTTTAATAGAAGAGCATATAGACACATATCAATTGTATAAATCAAATGATCGTATTTTTGGTGAAGGAGATCCATTTCTTGGACTCTATTACATTCTCGAAGGAAGCGTAAAGATTTTTAAAAATAACGATAATCAACCACTACTGCTTTGGGTTGGAGAGGCTGGTGAATTTATTGGAATCACATCGTACTTTGATAACTCAGACAATTATAAATTTACTGCAACGGCCTCAGAGTCGAAATGTAAATTAATTTATATTCCATCTGATAATTTCAGTGAATCATTAGACAGGATTCCGGGGATTAAGGAAGAGATAATAAAAGTATTTTGCAAAAGGATTAACTTCGTTGAATTGAGGATTAACAACCATATTCAGCACAGCACCAGGCAAAGATTCATCAATACAATTAACTTTATTTTTAAGCATTTAAAACCTCCTCAACAAAAACATTCTAAAAAGGGAACTGTTGTGAGATATTCAATAAATGATCTCTCAGAAATGGTCGGATCTTCAAAAAAATCACTGAGTAAGCTTATCAAGGAATTTGAAAACGAAAATTTATTGCATTTTCAAGGAGACCGCATTATGATCCACGACATGAGTAAGTTTCGAGAAATCACAGCATTTTAAAAAAACTATTCCCCGGTTGTTACTCAAAACCATGTGCTAATGATTCTTTGTTTCCTTGCCAAAATTATGGTTCGTACTCGTGCGGATAGATCTTCTATTCCAATTCCAGGTGACGACCTGATAACTTCTCCACAAATAATCAATTGGCGCTACAAGAAAATGCATAAACCTCGTAAACGGGATCAGGGCCAAAATAAAGAAGGCAGAGAAAATATGCAGTTGAATGAGCCAGGGTAAAGCGCTGACTGCCGCAATATCCGGATTAAATACAAATACAGAATTAAGATAAGGTGTAAGCACACTGGCAAACCAGGAAGAACCCCATCTATAATAGTAAGCTACACCAAGCCCCGAAATGACCTGCACCAGCAGCACCACATAAACCCACAGATCCATATTGTTGGAAACCACAAGCAATTTTTTTGACGTCAATCTCCTTCTGATCAACATAAAAAGTCCAAACAGCGCTGAAAGTCCAAACACAAAAGCCGACCCTTCCAAAATCAGGAGCCTTACCGGTGAGCCATTCCATAATATAATAGAGCTGGGGAAAAGAAATGCAATTAGGTGACCGGCAAATAATACCAATAAGCCCCAATGAAAAGGCTGCGAACCCCAGAATAATTTTTTGCCTTCTAAAAACTGGGATGATAATGAAGATACTTTAAATCCGGTAGCTTTATACCTGATGATACTTCCGAAGAGAAAAATGAAAATGGATAAATATGGAAATATAGTAAACAAGAAAATATGCAATACCCTATTTTGCCCGATAAGCCCTATTGTCAACAGATATAAAATAGCTGAAGTCAATAGAAGCATCAGGAAAAAAATCAGATTATGGTTTCTCTTAATAACTAAAAGAGGATACCCTAATTGACCTGAAAGCCTCTTCGCCAAATAAAATATCCAAATCAATAATAAGACGATTAATACTAAAAGTCCTGTAACAATGTAAAATATAGAAATGAAGCTATTACTTAAGACCAGTTGATTATCTTGAGGTGAGCCTGCAACATTACTGGCGACTCCCGCATTATCAGCCGTAGCCTGCTCTGCTACATCGATATACGCTAATACTGATTTAATTTCATCATCGCTATACATTTCATAGGGTAGCATTTGAATTTTATTATATTCCTCAAAGATTGCAATCGCATCCTTATCACCACTGTCGATTAGCTTTTGTGAGTTCCTTATCCAGCTTATCAGCCATTCCTCTGAACGTTTTTCGTTTATTCCTTTCAACCCCGGGCCTACCATTGTCTGATCATCTGTCCGATGGCAAACCACACAATTTTGTTTGAATATATCTTCCCCGGAAGTCTGTGCATTAGAGAAATAATTTGCGAAGAGGAAAGCAAATAATAGAAATAATGTATAAATCCGTTGTCGGCAGGTACTTTTCTCTTTTTGTCGATCTATCATTTTAATCATATTTTAATTATTCTCATAAATTACACACATACTAATTACTGACCTTGGTCCCCGAAAGTGCGGGACTGGTGCAGGTACCACAATTTGTCAGAAAATTAGCGCCAAACGTAGGTACCACCTCGGCAATCTCAAACTGCACATCGCGGAAATCTTTTTCCAGCACCAGTAAAAGCGCTTTCAATGCATTGAAATAAATATTTCCGTATTGAATATCTTGCTGGATCAGCACCCGGTGTTTTTTCTTTAGAATTTTATTTTTCAGTTCCATCCGCGCCTGATCAAACTCTTTTAGCATATTATTAAGCGCGGGGATTAAAACTTTTACGGCCAGTTCATCAAGGAATTCTTTGTCTTCTACCTTGGTCATCAGCATGAGTACATTGGCGAGGTTGTCAGGCAATTCTTCGCCACAATCATTGTTTGCTTTTTGCTGCTCCTGTTTCATATGAACCAGAAATTCACCCCTTTTGTAATCTTCTCCAAAAATTACGTATCCGATATCGAGATAGCAGATGGCCTGAATGTGAAATGTTTTGCCAAAAACCTCTTCAATTTCTTCCAGCGACCTGGCATTGATGTAATCAACAAATCGTTGCATTTCCTTTGCAGCATCAGGATATTCGGTCTCTAATAAAGACATACAAAGATTCACCCTTTGCTGATAGCCTTCCACAGGGTAGCGAAATAGTGCTGAAAATAATTGATATTGGCTTCTATCCTTCATGTCTCTTATAATCCCCGCGTAGGTTTTTCCTTAAATCCAAATCCCATTTCACCTTTTGCATCTGCCGTAGATTCAAGCATTTCAATGGACTCTTCACGATGGGCAGGAGGTATTACAAACCGCTCTTCAAAGGTAGCCAGGGAAGTTAGCCTGAAAATGCTGTTGGCCTCGTCACCTGTCATGTTCACCTGTTTCAGGGCGTCTTTAATTTCTTTTTCGTTTAAGTCACCCACTGTTTCAGCCCTCCTGTGGATTTTTACTGCCAACAGCTTTTTCAGCACATTCCGGACTTTATCTTCATCGCCGGCAGAAAACAAAGAAGCAAGGTACTTCATGGGCAATCTCGACTTTTCGATCCCTGCCCAAAGTGAGTCTGAAGTAGTTTCATACACACCTTCAGTATCTACACTCGCCATGGCCGGTAGCATTGGTGGCACATAAAACAAATTTGGAAGTGTCCTGAACTCAGGATGTAAAGGCAAGGCTATTTTCCATTTCTTCACGAACTTATATACCGGTGAATTTTGTGCTGCAGTAATGGTAGAATCAGCAATTCCATTGAATTGGGCACTTCTTATCACCGCAGGGTCAAACGGGTCCACATAAATATCCATCTGACTATCCAGCAGGTCTTCATCGGAGGCATTGGCTACTGCATGGATTTTTTCTGCATTATAAAGCATTACACCGAGGTACCTAATCCTGCCCACACAAGAATGCATGCAAGCCGGCGCCTGGCCAGATTCCAAACGAGGATAGCACAATATGCATTTTTCAGATTTTCCGGTGTTCCAGTTAAAATAGCTCTTTTTGTAAGGACACGCAGTAATGCACATCCTCCACGCCCGGCACCTATCCTGATTGATAAGCACCACGCCATCTTCACCTCTTTTATACAATGCTCCTGATGGGCATGAAGCCACACAAGCCGGGTTCAGGCAGTGGTTGCAAATTCTGGGTAAATAATGGAATGTCATCCGCTCCAGCTGGAACATACTTTCCTGCTCGGCAGCACTAAGGTCTTTGAAATTAACGTCTTTTCGCGCATAGTCGGGAGTTCCGCTCAAATCATCATCCCAGTTTGGGCCCGACTTTATTTCCATCGGCTCTCCCGTGATCAAGGATACTGCCCTGGCGGTTGGCTGGTCATCTCCTTCCGGCGCGGTGAAAAGGTCTTGATATTTATAGGCCCAGGGAACATAATAATCTTCCAGTACCGGCAAGTGCGGGTTGTGAAAAATATTTTTAATGCCCTTTAGTTTTCCGGCGCCTTTCAGGGATACAGAATCACCATTCTTTTCCCATCCACCTTTGTAAATGTCCTGATCTTCCCATTTGGTAGGGTATCCGGTTCCGGGTTTTGTTTCCACATTGTTCCACCACATGTATTCCGCCCCTCGCCTGTCCGTCCATATATTTTTGCAGGCAACTGAACAGGTATGGCAACCGATACATTTGTCCAAATGAAAAACCATTGAAACTTGGGATCTTATATCCATATTTATTGTCTTTTACTTCTCTGAATAAAATTAATACTCCAATTTGTCCATTCTACGTACAAGCACATGCGTATCTCGGTTTACACCTACCGGTCCCCAGTAGTTGAAATGATAGGTAAATTGTCCATATCCTCCACACATCAGGTTTGGCTTCAGGTGAACCCTTGTAAATGAGTTGTTCATGCCACCTCTTCTCGGTTCTCCATTTTTACCTCTTCTGATCTGCGACTTGGGAATATTGTACGTTCTTTCAACTGCGTGATACACCAGGCAAACCCCTTTCGGAATCCTGGCGCTAACGCAAGCGCGAGTCACATAAACTCCATGGTCGTTATATACTTCCACATAGTCATTGTCTTTGATGCCTAATTCCTCCGCATCCTTTTCGTTGAGCCAGCAGGGTTCGCAACCCCGGGATAGCGTAAGCATCCTCAAGGTATCTCCATAGGTAGAGTGAATGTGCCACTTACCATGCGGCGTCAGGCAATTCAACATCCTGGCTTTGCCATCGTTGACGGTCTGTCTTAAGTCTCCGTAAACTTCTGGGGTCGGGGATGGTTTATAGGTCGATAAGTGTTCTCCAAAAGCAATGTAGGCGTCATGATCGAGGTAGAAATGTTGTCGCCCTGTTAAAGTCCTCCATGGAACGAGCATATCCACATTGTAGGTATAAGCCGCATATGTCCTTCCCTCATGCATCAGGCCCGACCAAAGCGGTGAGGAATTGTAGCGTTTGGGTTGTGATTGCAAATCGAGGTAATCAATTTTTATTTGTTCGTATCCTTCACCCAATTTAGCAATCTCTTTGATGCCTATTTTCTCAGCCATATTTTTATAGCACCGGTTTGTTAATTTACCGTTAGTCAAAGTAGAAAGTTTGAGAACAGCATTGATTGCCTCTACATCACCCTTCAATGAGGGGTATTCTGTGCCATCATCCCATTTTTGTATGTGTTGCCTGTGTTCGAGCATTTCATCATAGACATCCTCACACATGTAGTGATTGCCGTGGGCGCCAAGTCCATTTTTTGCTATTCCTGTTCCGAGGGAGATAAACTTGTCATATACTTTGGTATAATCCCGTTCCACAAAAGCAATTTTGTGCATGGTTTTACCAGGGATTGGCTCGCATTCACCTTTACTCCAGTCCTGAAGTTTGGTTTGGCTTATTTCATCTTTCGAATCATGGGAAAGAGGGATATTAACCACATCTTTCATTTTGTCGGGCAGATGGGTGGGTGCCATTTCGCTCACTTTTTTTGCAAGTGCCTGGAAAATTTGCCAATCCGTCTTTGCTTCCCAAACAGGAGGTATTGCCTCTGACAGCGGATGAATGAAAGAGTGCATATCCGTAGAGTTGATATCTGCCTTTTCATACCACGAAGCTGTAGGCAGCACAATATCTGAATATAGCGCGGAGGTATCCATTCTGAAATTGATATCGATCACCAAATCCATTTTACCGCTGGCCCCTTCCTTTTTAAAGATAATGTCCTTCACACTTTCTCCGGCTACTTCATCGGCAATTTTATTGGTATGTGTCCCCAAATAATGGTCAAGGAAATATTCATGCCCTTTGGCCGAAGTACCGATGGCATTTCCCCTCCAGATAAACCAAACCCTTGGGAAGTTTATTTCTTCATCCGGTTCTACTACGGAATGCTTCAGCGCGCCGGATTTCAATTGATCTACGATATAATTCCGTATTTCGTCATCAGATTTAGCACCAGATTTTTCGGCGTCTTTTACAATTTCAAAGTTGTTTTTATTGTATTGCGGATAATAAGGCATCCACCCATTCCTGACAGACATTACCGTCCAGTCTGCAGTATGCATATTGGCCAATTTGTTATCCGGAGAGGAGTTATAAAACTTCTGATTTCCATCATAACGCCACTGGCTGGAATTGATATAATGCCAAATAGGTGATTGCTGCAGCCTCACCGGTCCATGCCAGTCTTTTCCACTCATAATCGTTCCCCAGGAATCCATGGGAGCAAGTTTCTCCTGCCCTACATAGTGGTTCATGCCTCCACCATTTTTGCCGTTGCAACCAGTAAGCATTTGCGCCATGATTGATGCCCGGTACATCAGGTTGTTGTGGAACCAGTGATTAATGGCCGCACCCACAATTACCATACACTTACCTTCTGTTTTTTCTGCTGTAACAGACCATTCGCGTGCCAACTGGAGCACTGTTTCCTTTCCAATTCCTGTGAAAATTTCCTGCCATGCGGGAGTATAGGCCTGGTCTTTATCGTCATACGATGAGGGGTAGTCTCCTTCGAGGCCGCGGCCTACACCATATTGCGCCATGGTGAGGTCGTAAATGGTGGTGACAGGAATTTTATCGCCATTATCTAGTGTGAGGTATCGTACAGGCACTCCCCGTTGCGCTTTTTTGTCGAGGCCATATTCTACAAATTCTACCTGGAGTACGTCATCATGGGTATCGATGAGTGTCAGTTCCGGATCGTAGGAAACGCCAGTTTCACCATCTTCATATTTCAGGTTCCATTTTCCTTTTTCATCCTGCCATCGGTATCCCGATGTTCCCATAGGAGACACCAAATTCCCTGATTTCGTGTCGAAATTCAGAAATTTCCATTCTCCATTTTCTGCATTCTTATGTGATTTGACTTCACTCGCCCTCACCATTTTACCTGGAACCAACTTGTCTCCTTCCTTATCGAGCTTTACCAAGAACGGGCAATCTGTATATCTTTTTACGTAATCAATAAAATACGGAACCGGGTTGTCAACATGATATTCTTTCAGAATCACATGTGTGACCGCCATCCAGAAAGCGCCGTCTGAACCCGCGTGGGCAGGGATCCATTGGTCGGCATGCTTGGATATCATGCTAAAATCAGGTGACATGACGACTGTTTTGGTACCGTTGTGCCGGGCTTCGGCAAAGAAGTGAATATCGGGTGTCCGGGTCATGCCGAGGTTTGCGCCCATACATACGATGTATTTCGATACGTACCAATCTGCGCTTTCGCACACATCGGTTTGCTCGCCCCAAATTTCCGGGAAAGCATTTGGCAGGTCACAATACCAGTCGTAGAAACTTAAATTTACTCCACCCATAAGTTGCAGGTATCTTGATCCGGCAGCATAGCTCATCATAGACATGGCTGGAATTGGAGAAAAGCCAACAATCCTGTCCGAGCCATATTTTTGGATGGTATAGATATTTGAGGCGGCAATCAGTTCCATCAATTCTTCCCAACGCACACGTCTAAATCCCCCTTTACCTCTCGCTCTTTGATATCTGTGCCGTTTTACCGGATCAGCCTGAATGCTCTCCCAGGCTTTCACAGGGTTGTCGTTGCAGGCGGTTTTTGCCTCCCTGTACATGTCAATTAATGCCCCGCGAATCAATGGGTATTTTACCCGAATCGGACTGTAAAGATACCATGAATATGAGATGCCACGCTGACAGCCCCGAGGCTCATACGGGGGGATTTCTTTGTTGAACTGTGGATAATCAACCTGCTGCAATTCCCATACGACTATACCATCTTTTACATGGATGGCCCAGGAGCAGCCCCCGGTGCAGTTTACCCCGTGCGTACTTCTTACTACCTTATCATATTGCCAACGGTTTCTGTAAAACTCTTCCCATTTTCTTGTCTTAGGTGATATTATATCTTCTATCCAACTCATTATATGTTGTTTTCTTTTTTTCGATGATTAATTAATTGATTTGATTTGACGATCAAATATTTCCTTTTTTACAGATTCCTTTTTCCTGTTATTCCAGAAGAAATAAACAAATACCAACCAGATCACCAGACCAAAAGGTCCGTACATCAGGAATACGGAATTCATGCTGTTATTAATTTGTGTGCCTGACTCCTGATCCACATACTGCAAAAATGCTTTGAGCTTGGCTATTTCTTCAGGTGTGATGTCTTTGTTTTTGAAAGCGCTCGCCATAGCCGGGAAAGGCGGAGAACCTAAAATTGCGGCGACTCCCTGGTCTCCCATTCTTGTATATACATTGGTTAAGTCTTTGGCCAGCAGCCCGCCGCTAATAATAGCATCATTGGCAATATTGTGGCAGGAAATACACGATGACCCGCCATTTGCCAATCTGGCAGATCCATCAAACAAATCTGCACCCTCTGATATGGCCTGCAGGGTAGAATCCGGTATTACCTCACTATATGATTTTGCTTCAACGGCATGAAACAGACAGAAAACCAACACGAATTGAATCATGCGCCAGGTCCAACAATTCCTCTTCATTTTGATGAGTTTAAGAAATGTAGAATATTATATTTCAACTAAAATTCAGCATTGTCCGTGTTGATTAAAATGATCTAGATCATAGTCTGTTATATCCAATCTCATGTGGCTGTTTTTAATACTCCTATATGATTGATTCACAGAATATTAATAAAGGTTTCCTAAATGACTATAATATGCTAAAGCCATATATTTGATTAAAATGGAAGATGTGACATAAGACATTGTAAATCGTAGTTATCAGCACTTAAACGACAAAACAAAATAAAGGGAATATTGTAAAAGTGGACGGTGTACTTATACACCTAAATTGGTGATATTGGATAATTGGTGATATTGGATAATTGGTGATATTGGATAATTGGTTTTTTCGGATCAGAATCGATCACAAATCATCTTCATAATCGTGATAATGTTCCGGCGCTTCTTGTGCTGATTTTAATGTTTTTCAAATATATAGAGTGCTGTAATTCATGGTGGATTTATTGGGTATGATAACCGAGGTTAGTAAAAAAAAAGGCTGTTCCCCAGGGAATAGCCTTTTTTATATCAATACAACATTACTATTTTAGTGAAACGGCATTTGTTTTTAGTTCATACTGGGGCATGGCGTCTTCGCGCTTTTTAGCAGCTTTTCTCCATTCCGGTAGCAGCTCTTCCATGAATTTTTTCTTTTCATCAATCAACTTCTTCATATCCAAACCGATATATGCCTGGGCTTTATCTTTAGTACTAACATCCGCCAAAGGGATTTCACCTTTGTGACCAAGTCCAAAAACAACAGATGCAATTTTCAATCTTGCTTCCTGTGCTTTAACAATACCTGTGCCAATAATTCGAAGCGTCTCAACAGGCGCGTGAAATGCTGCCCCGTGACTGGCAGCGGCAAAATCCCACCTCCATTGTGCATGCCTGATGTCTGTAAGCACACCCTTCATTTGCGTTTCATTAGCGCCTAATTTCCATGCAAACTCAGCTTCCAGATGCGCTTTCACAAGCAAATGTTCTAACTCACCCCTGTTCTCCAGCACCCTGTCCATATTTGCATACACATTGTTCGTCAACTCTTCTTCACTTTCTCTGTGACAGACCTGGCAGCTATTGGCGATATTGTTTAAAGGGCTTTGGATCTTATGATCTGTGAACTTTACTCCACCTTCAGATTTATATGGCATATGACAATCTGCACAAGATACACCTCGCCTAGAATGGATGCCTGTCTGAAATATTTCATATCCGGGATGCTGTGCTTTTATCATTGGAGCTTTACTCAATTTGTGTGTCCAGTCACTAAAATTTATTTTATCATAGTATTTTTCAATAGCTTCAACTGTCATACCATCATCCCAGGGGAATGTAAGATAAGGCACTCCCTCAAATGGTTTTTTCTTGTTGAAATAATATTCTACATGACACTGTGCACAAACCAGCGTTCTCATTTCCTGATGGGTTGCCTCACTTATGTCTTTCCCCTGTCTCTCAAATGCTTCTACAAGTGCAGGTCTGGAGATCTGTAAATCCATGGTTTTTTCATTATGGCAATCAGCGCACCCGATAGGATTTGCAATTTCTTCTCCATGACGCGACCATTTACCCATATAAAATTCCTTTACACCGATATCATTCATCAACCTGGGGACATCTGGACTTTTGCACGTCCAGCAGGTAGCAGGCATGGGCCCATCCTCGGGGCCTGTAGGTCCTCCGGTTCTCAGTGTTTTATTGATATCATTGACCGCATATACATGCCCTTTTGGCTGGTTATAATCTTTTGAAAAACCATAACCCGCCCAAAGAATCACTAAATCAGGGAATTGCTCCAACTGATCTATGTGTGCATTGCCATTATATTTACTTACAAAAGAAGTGTCTTTCATGTTCATATAGGTTTCATATTCCTTGGGATAATTTTGCCCCCAAACAATATTCCGTGGTTCGAACTGCTGAATGTCTATTTTTTTCTGATCCAGATATTGTGCCTCTGTTCGGCGCTCAATGATACTAGAGGTCAACAGACCAAGCCCAAAAACAACAAGTGCTGTGATTATAAATAATATCCAGCCAAGCCAGGGTTTTGATTGTACAGATCTTCTAATCGTATTCATAATGATGATTTATTTAATTTTTGTATTTAGATTTTGAATAAAGTTGGAAACGGGACTTCCAGGTAAAGGGACTATTGAATTCGGTACTGAGTTTAATCCTTTCACCCTGCCATGTGGAACTTCACGATGGCAATCCCAACAGAGTTTGCTATCTCCATGCCTTTTATCATCAAGGCTCACATTTAACAAACCTACATCCCGGTTGACATTTTGATGGCAACCCTGACAATTTTTTTGCACAACCTCCTGCCCTGCTTCCTGCATTTTTATCACCTGCGGTTCCATTCTGAATGTAAACATTGTGGCATGTCTTAGTCCATCTTTGGCCTTGAAATAATATTTATTAAATACATTATTATGAGGCACGTGGCAATCATTGCAAACCGCTACCTCTCTGTGGCTGCTATGTTGCCAGGTAGCATATTCGGATCGCATCACATGACAATTGACACATGTCTCCGGTTCATCTGACAGGTATGAAACAGCATTTGAAACGTAAAGAGCATAAATGAAAATCCCCACAAAAAATGCAATCAGCGAATTCACATAAAAAAGCCAGTTAGAAGGAGGTCTGAGTTTATTTAGTAGTTTTTTCATGCCTAAAATTGTATCTTTATTATTTAGCTGTGGTAAATAATTGAGGTTTGAAAGCGATCATGGCCCATGCCCAATTTTGCAATGCCGATTTATCGCCTCCACCTTTCACTGCTTCCATGGTTTCCGTTGCAAACATATGCGAATATCCAAGGTTTAATTTTACATCCTTGGTTAACACTAACGTGTAAACCAGGTCCAATTCTGTTCCAAGTGTCGATCCATAAGTTTCTCCTGAAGTATCAAAAGTTTTATAAATTTTCACAGGGCTGGCAAAGTAATGAAGGTTTGCAAGTAAGTTAGATTTTTCACCTAATTTAAATTTGGTCTTTAAATGCAGCTCCAGGAGACCGGAAATTTTGCCGCCCTGCCCGTGAGGGTTGCCAACATAGAAATAGTCCATAAATCCGTTGAATTTATGGTTAGTACCATATAGTGGATTGAAAGATTTGTCGGTGTTATCAGCCAGACTGGTTCCGGACACGTATTCAAAACCCAGTGTTATTGGTGTTAGCTTAGTTTTTAATGTGCCGTGAAGCATAACCATTAAGGCATTTATACTTATATTTTTACTATTATTCCCTCCTTGATAGTATAATTCTCCGTCAAGTTTTATCTTGCCCAAAGTATAATCTCCAATAAGGCCATATGTCTGCCTGTATGCCATAGAGGAATCAGCTTGCACTTGTCGGCCATCATTGTGAAATAATACCGACATCCCTCCTTTTTCAAATCTTTTAT
This sequence comes from Bacteroidota bacterium, assembly GCA_024280115.1. Classification (GTDB taxonomy): domain Bacteria; phylum Bacteroidota; class Bacteroidia; order Cytophagales; family Cyclobacteriaceae; genus JAAUQL01. Next base: position 21,357 of record JAJRQT010000058.1, read on the forward strand.
CCCACCAGCCAAATATCATGGTTTTGTAATTTTTTACTCCTAGGTATTCATTTCCTGAAAGTTTCCCCGGTTCAAATGGGATTTGTTGATTGTAAGCAAATGCCAGATGAAGCTTGCTGTTATTTTCCTTATCTTCTCTCAAAAACATAAATGCATCGTGACTTCTTCCCTGTTGTGCCCAGTCAAGATTCCCCATAAATCGAGCATTGTTATAATCCATTGCCATACGACCTAATTTAAATGCAAATTTGTCGTTAAAGGAATATTTGGCCCATGCTTCATAAACGTTTTGTAGGGTAGGATCTGTCTTATAAATCTGGTCTAAACTTCCCCACATCCTCACATCCTGTAAAGCGATATTCAACTCAATCTTGTCTTTTTTATAGTTGATGTACAACCTTGACCTTTGTTCAATAAAAAAAGCCGGATCAGCGCTTTTATCTCTAAGTTTTTTAAATCCGTTGCGAAACTCCGTTCGGGGTCTCAGCTCACCGGTAATTGTGAACTGAGCAAAGACTTCTTTTTCAGTTACACACAGTAACAACCCTATGATCGAGATAATCAGTAATTTTTGTTTGCTCATTTTAAAGTTAGTTGAAAGTTTAAAAAAAAATATAAAAATTATGTCATCTAATGTTTTTACTTAAAAATCCATCGTGTCGTGGTTTTAGTTCTCCCGCGTTCCAACCTATGCGAATGAAGGAGGCTGAATCCAATGTCTCGAATAATTACAAATCATGCTTGATACTAAAAATCGAACCCTTAAAAATCTACCAGATGATGAATTCCGGATCATTTTCTAAGTTAGTATTCAAGGTCAAAAAAAATATAAATAGCAATTATTACATATGATCGGAATCATAAAATAAATGCTTGATTAAAGATAAAGAATACATGTTAATAATGCATTGTTGAAAATGATTTTATGTGGTGGTAAAGAAAAAATATATTTCCACAAATAACAATGCTGGTAAAGAGGTCAATAATCCTCAACAACCAATTCACTTTACAGTTTTTAACCAACACCAATGAAATTGTTTATTTCAACATTTTCCATTCCGGCGAGTTTGATATTATAACTGAAATGAAAAATCCTCAATTGAAGAAAATAATATATTTTGATGGTATTTGTAACCTGTGCAATTGGTCTGTCAGGTTCATTTATAAATATGATAAGTACTCCGTGTTTTTATTCTCTTCTCTGCAATCGGAATATTCAGAGAAACATCTTTTGCATTTTATAGGGCCGGATAGAAGAAATGAATCGATTATTTACCAGGATCATCATGTTTATTATACAAAGTCAGATGCGGTTTTAAATATACTTAAAGAGATGGGAGGTATATGGTCAACATTTTACGTTTTTAAAATCATCCCGAAGAATACAAGAGACCGGATTTATGATCTTATCGCCAAAAACAGGTATAGATGGTTTGGGAAAAAAGATAGGTGCATGATCCCACCAGCTGAAAGTAAAGGACGCTTTTTGGACTGAAAATCGTCTGCGGTTAGAATCAATGTCGCTTAGTTTAGAAGTTGATTATCTCACCTCTCCCCACCTGATCCGGTGGGCAGGCCTGCACCCTCTCAAGAGAGGGATAATAGGCACTAAACTAACCGACATTGAATTAATTATTTTGAAATATCTCATCGGGGGAAGATTTTGGCTCTGGATTTAATGTATATTTTCTCCAAAAAAGTTATCCTGATTTATTGAGAAATGATGCCTTTTGTAGAAATGTTCAGGGATTAAGACTACCCTAAGGTTACATAGTGCCTTTGAAATCAAAGTTTAGTTTGGTCTGAAGATTACCTATTTCGCCGAAAATTTTCTTTACTGTTGATACTTCAATATGAGTGAGTTCATTGATATCGATTATGTTTTCTGGTATTTTGTTTTGTAAAATACTATCGGTTTGAGACCTGAACCGAATATGCATTAAATAGTTGTAGGATAGAACCAATTCGTCATGCATCGATTTATGGATGATTTGATGATGATTGAGTTGTTTTAATCTGGATAAGGTGTTGGTTTCAGAGATTTTATTTTTCAATGCATAAAGCCTTATAAAACCAATGATCGGAAGAAGTATTTTTTTAAGATCTAAACTAATATGATCACTCGAATGATCCATGTCAATTATATTACCAAATAAACTTACCGGCGGCTTATATTTTACAACCGATTGCGCCATATGGTAGAAGAATACGGATTTGTTATCAGTAGTTTGATTAACATGGTTTCGAAGATCATTTATTAAAGATTGATTGCCAAAAACGCAGCGAAAATCAAAAAATATATTGGCTTCTAAAATACTTTGAGGATCACTTGTATTAACCCATTCAGAAAAATATTCCTTCCAGGTAGATAGGGGTTGTGTCCATTTGGGATTTTTAGCCATAATCTCTCCATCACATAGTTTATAGCCAACCTCATTAAGGTTTTTATTTACCCGGTTCCCAAGCTTTAGAAAATAATCATAAGCTTTCTTTAGTTTATCCGATTCCTGATTTTCGAAGATGATAGCATTATCCTGATCTGTTGACAATGTCTGCTCCATTCTTCCCTCACTCCCCATCGCCATAAATGCAAAATCGCAGGGTGGACTCCCTAAATCTTCAATAGCCAATGAAATAATTCGATGTATTATAGCATCTGATACGGATGTGATAATTCGTGTAATATTTGGGGTGTTGTCACCACTTTCTATGAGCGCATTCACCAATACAGGTACCCGATTATAAATCTTAAGCAGATGTTTAATATTATCTGCAATCTCGATCTCTTTAATTAAGTAACTGACAGTATTTTGTTGCATTCCTGATATCTCCTCACGACTAATTTCGCCATAGATTAAACCCTCTTCATTTTTAACAGCCAAATGCGATACATCCTTACTTTTGAAAAGTAAAATTGCTTCATACAATAGCGCATTTTCAGAGATTGATATGACAGGTGAGGTCATAATTTCCATTGCAGATTTTGTAGCACTGACGTTTTCTGCCAACACACGCTTTTTTAAATCATTGTTGTTGACGACCCCTATGATTTCATGATCATTATGGATAAAAATAACATTTCTCTTTTTGCTAGTCATTAATACCGCCGCCTGATGAATGCTGGTATCAACAGAACATTTCAATATGTCTTTGACAAAATGTCCAATGGGTTGATTCATGAGCAAAAGAGAGGTTTGTAGTTCTTGTGAAAGATGTTCGGTTTCTTTTTCGATTTGCTTTTGTGATGTTACCTCCTTCGTGACAATAATATACCCCTTTTCTTCAGCATATTTAATTTCTGAAATTGAGATGATTACATCTTTTTCGGTATCATCATGGCATTTGATTTGAGTTTCTATTGATACTGATTCCTCTGGGCCTTCAAAGGAAGAAATAATCTGTTCCCAGTTTGCCGTAAATATATCTTCGAATTTTAAGGATAATACCTGAGTAGAATCATATCCCATTAATTTGCTGAACTTATCATTGCAAAATATAATTGCCTGGTTCAAAATCATTAAAGTGCCTTCTGTAGAGGCCTCAACCAGTGATTTATATTTTTGTCTGGATAACAATAGTTTGGTTTCCGCATCCTTTTTTTTGTTTTCGATATTCAGGCTCTGACGAATAACAAATAATAATATGACGGTAATAATCAGTGTAATGAATAAGGATATTTTTATCAATCTGTTTTCCAGAATTGATATTTCCTCTTTTACATCTTCAAGATAAATTCCTGTTCCAACAATCCATCCCCATGGTTTATACTCCCTCACATAAGATAATTTCGGGACAATTCGTGTTGAATCATCCTTCCATTGCCACATATAATCAATAAATCCTTCACCGTGTTTATCAACAATTTCAACGGCTTTAACAAATAACTTTACTCCATTTGGATCCTGGTAGTCTGAAAGGTCAGTATGCATTAGTTCGCTCCTGTATGGATGCATGATCATTGTAGGGTGCATGTCAATGATCCAGAAATAATCCTTGTTTTCTTTCCCATATCTCATCTGCGCGATTTTTGACGCCGCCATTTTTTGCGCTTCCTCTTTCGAAAAATTCTGGCTTCTGAATTCACGATTATACTCTTCCAGCAAACTCCAGGCAGTATTGGTTAATTCACTGATCATCTCCTTTTTATTATCCATGATATTCTGTTCAAAAGATGGAATTATCACCATAAAAATGGATAGGATAAATAAGCCAATCGCAAAAATTGAAGGGAAAACTATACGTAAAAAAAACTTCTGTAAATTTCTTCCTGGCATTTTAGTCAACAATCAATTGTATAAGTGATTTTTGGGTGCTCATACTCATTTTAGTAAGTTACTATTGCGTTGTGTAAAATCACAACTTTATTACCTGAATACTTAAATCATTTACATCAAATATACAAAACCCATTTCCTTTATTGTGGTTGGTTATAGGTGGCATCCCTAAACAGACAGGTACAGACTTCAGTTTCATCTTTTTAAACCTGAATTGTTTGAATTTATCTCCGGTGGCCATGAAAAATCCTCTGATATGAGTATGACCGGTAAAACTCACTGTACAATCCAGTGAATTCATAAATTGAAAATGTTGCTTAAATTCATCTCCGTAAGTATAAAACTCTTTTTTCAGGCCGGAGATATTTGGATATATATAGTGTGTAAATAAAATATTTAACCCGGAAGTTCTTAAAACCGAATATTCCGGTAATGATCTTAAATACTCTATATCATCAGCTTTATATAAAGGATTCAGATCATTTTCTTCATGCAGCCACAGAGTGCTATTTCCTAACCGGTGTCTTTCATGATAATCCAGTTGATACCAGTTTTTGGGGAATTCGAAAAAAGGACAATTCTCTGGGATTATACTCGCCGCGTGAATGTCATGATTCCCCAGTACAACGATTTTGCAATTCGATCTGATCAGTGATAAACATTCATGTGCATTTCGGGTTTTGAGATAATTATAATATGGAATACTAAAACCTGAGATATCACCAAGACAAATGATTTCATCGCATTTAAATTTTTCAATACTCCTCAGCGCCTCTTTCAAGCTAATGATATCTTCATGAATGTCTGTGATGATGGCTATTTTCACTGGGAAAAATTAAATTAGATCACTATTACTGCTTTGAAATTGATTAAATTCATGAATGCTGAAATGTTAAAGTTATCAATTCAATCCAAATCCCTATGTGGTACTCTGATTTATTGCAAAAATCCATATATGCAAAATTCATTACTCAAGCGACACCTTTTTCCCTACACTTATAAATATCCAAAATGTTTTTCAATCCCGATCAGGTGGAAACAATTTTTGAATAAAGCTCCTTTTTTTCATAGGCCTGCCCAACAATAAATTGAGATTATTCTCGGCGGTCAAATTTCTGTCCCATAAATCAATTGCTTTTTTATAACAATTAGCAGCAGATTCATAATGAAGTTTATGTCTTTTAACAATACCAAGATTGGTATAGCTTACCGAAAGTCTCCTTTGCGTTTCTGTCTGGGAATCTTGTATTTCTTTTATCCTGTTTTTTAAAAATTTATTTTCCTGGTCCAATTTATATTCTCCAAGTCCTTCATGAAAATCAGGTGATATTATTCTTTCTATTTCGGGCGGGGTTTTATGTTGAAACTTGCCGAGCCATTGTTCGTAGATTTCAATACTTTTATTAGTGGATATTTCTGCCAGGTTCATTAATGAATCCTGATCAGTTGGCTCAATATCATCCGTATAGAGTGCCATTGTGAGCAATGATGCTGCCCGGTTATTATACAAAACACCTACTTCATAGGAATTTTTGTAATGCTCAATTCCTGTATAAATCAATTCGATGGAATCCATTAGCAGAAAGATGGAATCAAACTCATTATTTTGAGCGTACAAATTGTATTTTTCGTAAAGAGTTCTGGCATCTACTATCCTGGGATCGATAGATTCATTTATACTCTTATAATATAAATATGAAATAGTAACGCCGCATAATACAAGAGCACTCATGATAATGATGAGTGCATTTGTCCTTTTATTTCTGAATAGTTCCATTCATTAAGAGTGAACCTTTTCAATTAAAAATTTTCGTATTTCAATAGGTGTCTCTTTAGTGAATTTAGAAACTATGATGTTAGTAAAGATTGCAAGTGGAGCACCGAGCCATGCGAAATACCAGGCGCCGAGCCAGTAATCTACAAATTCATGTAAAGGCCAGGAAGCGCCCATTTTTCCAGCGATAAAATAAGTAAGTGAAATCAACGAGACAGCTCCTCCGGCAATCAAACCTGCTATTGCGCCTTGTTTATTTGACTCACTCCACCAGATACCAAGCAAAAACAATGGGAATATAGTACATCCCGCCAGTGAAAATGCGACTGCAACCAGTTGACCTATAAGCGCAAGTTTAAACAATGCGATTACCGTAACTATCATTGCCATCAAGACGGTGCCTAGACGGGCAAAAAGCAATTGCCTCTTTGGAGAAGCATCAGGATTTATAACTTTCACATACAGGTCATGAGAGAATGCAGAAGCGCCTGCTACCAGCAACCCAGAGACAGTTGAAAACGCAGCTGAAACACCTCCTGCGGCCAATAATCCAACAATTAAAGGGTGTACATCTCCAAGCTGTGCAGTATATACAACGATCGCATCCTTGGCCAATTGACCAACTTCAGGATTGGCCGATAATATTTTCCCAAATGCAGCATATGCAGGTGCACTCCAGTATAAAATACAGATGAAGAATAATCCCCAGACTACCGACCACCGGGCGTCTCTTGCTTTCGGCACCACATAGAATCGCTGGATGACATGTGGCAACCCGGCGGTACCTATCATTAATGAAAATGCAATGGCCATCCATTGAAAAAAGGTCTTTCCTGTGGCAGGATCCCACGGCATCGCAAATTCGGGAGCAGGGACAATAGCAAAATCATGGCCCAATGAATTTAACAATTGGTTTGATTCACTCAGAGGAATGCCCGATACTATATCTGAGACAACAGAACCGTATCCTATTTGAGGGAGTAACCAGAAATAATCAAATTTAAAAGTTAATATAAAGAGAGGGATTAAGAAAGATACAATAATGATGACATATTGAATCTGCATATTTTTCGTAACGCCCAACATCCCGGAAATGAGTGTATAAGCTAACACTACTGATCCTCCGATAATAACTGCCCAGTTATAATCAATTCCCATAACCCACTTGAACATGAGTCCGATCCCTCCGAATTGACCTACGCAATATGAAATGGAAATAAGAATAGCTATAATGGCACCCACAGCTCTTAATGTCTGAGAATAATATCTGTCTCCAATAAAGTCGGCAGCGGTATATTTGCCGTACTTTCTTATTTGTCCGGCCATCAGAATTAATAAAAGGACGTATCCGCCGGTCCAGCCGACTACGTAGGCCAATCCATGATACCCGGAACCATACATAAGTGCCGCCATTCCAAGAAAGGAAGCGGCGCTCATCCAATTTGAAGCAATGGCCATGCCGGAACCAACTTTTGAAATTCCTCTTCCGGCGGCATAGAAATCCGTTGTATCTTTTGCCCTGAAAACGATGCCGACCAAAACAAATAGTACCAGTATTGAAATTAAAATAATTGCCGGTCCTACTTTAAAACTACCTTCCAGTTGAGTGGCCCCGGAAGCAGCCTGAGATAAAGTAGAAATAGCCATCAACAAAAAAGAGAAATATATTTTTTTCATGATATTCGAAATTGGAATTTCAGATGATTAATCTACGATATTAAGTTTTGCGTTGAGTTGATCAATTTTTATACAGTATAGCAAGCAAAGACCGACAAATAATATCAATAGAAAAAAGGCTGTATAAAAGTAATGGAAAGGGAAACCCAGAAACCTTATATCAGTAAGAATGGATTGATTGTGTACAAGGTATTTTTCCATAATTCCGGGAAGGTTATTTTTGGTATCTTCAGTCATTTTTTCAATGTTTTCAGATGATAGCTCCAGGGGTAATATTTTTGATCTGACATCAAGGCCTGATAGTTTCAGCATCGGGCTCAGTTCAGCAGCCAATGCAACCTTTGCTTTGATATAATCCGGATCAGATATATTCTTCAGGTTCGCTTTGATTTTTTCAAATTGCTTGATATTCGCAGCGAAATCTGCTTTTGAAGATTCATCTTTGAGTTGATAGAGTGTCCAGCTAATGGCGTTATCCAACACAAACCTATGGTCGGGAGAAATGGCAATTTTTCCTAAAACAGAAAGTGTGACCTGTCCGAACTCCTGTAATTCTTCAGTGTTGGCAGATCCATTTTCAACGTTCTTCCAAACCTGTTGAAATGTAATATAGGCAGTTTCCGGTGTGGGTCTTTGTATAACCCGCAATAAAATCTGAAAACCAAATATTGCAATAAACCAAATTGACGCCATCCAAATAACCATGTTTCTATTGGCAGTGGCCTGAGGTGTATTTGGATTAAAAAAGCTGATGTGATATTCATCAGGTGAATTGTCCATGGTAGATTATTTTGTTTAAAATGGAGTAGAGCTTATAGGTAATTTTAAAGAGATATCGAGAAGTTTTGGTTTTTTAAATATATGCTAAAAAACATTCTTTATGAATAATTCATTATTTTTTCATGCGCTGATTTATAAATTTTGCTCGATTATTGAAAATAACTGTCGTTTAAATTCATTCCAGAATGGCAGTTTTCTGAAGTTAATTGACTTTATTGATTTCAGATCTTACTTTAGGATAATAAATTTTTAAAGATAAATATGGGAACATCAGAATGAAACGCAGGATATTTAATAAAAATGCAATTAAGGCTGCTGCATTTGTTGGCGTAGGGCCATCAATTTACCAACCAGAGGCCAGTAGTCCATTTATTCGGCTGGGTGGGCCTTTGTTTGAAAATGTTGATTCTCCTGATACATGGATTACTTCCCTAAAACGGCAAAATTATCGGGCTGCATATTGTCCTTTAAACCCGGGAGCATCTTCTGAGGAAATTAAAGCATATGAACAGGCTGCAAAAAAAGCAGATATTGTTATTTCTGAAGTTGGTGTCTGGATAAATTTGATCAGTCGGGATGAAAAGGAACGTAAAGAAGCTTTTGAAAAAACCATCGCAGCGCTTTCTTTAGCAGAATCTATCGGAGCAAATTGTTGCGTAAATGTTAGTGGGTCAAAAAACCCAAACCATTGGGCCGGTCCGCACAAGGATAATTTGACAGCGGATACATTTGATGAAATTGTCGAAACCTCCCGCAAGATTATAGATGAAGTGAAACCAGTCCGGACATTTTTTGCCCTCGAACCAATGCCCTGGGCTTATCCTGATTCTGCTGATAATTATTTGAGGCTTTTAAACGCGATAGATCGAAGGCAGTTTGGCGTTCATTTAGATCCGATGAATTTGATCGTTAGTCCTCAATTATACTTTAATAGTGGAGCAATGATAAAGGAATGTTTTAAAAAACTGGGACCGCATATACGAAGTTGCCATGGAAAGGACATCGTACTGAGAGAGGACATATACACTCCTCAACTCACCGAATGCAGACCGGGACTTGGGCATATGGATTATGCGATATTTCTTAGGGAATTAAGTAAATTAAAGGATATTCCATTGATGATGGAGCATCTGGATACTGCGGAAGAATATAAACTAGCAGCAGGTTATATTAGATCGGTTGGCAAAAAAGTTGGGATAGCAATTTAACTTATTCACCCATAAAAAATTATTAATTTTTCGTTGGATGAAAAGCATTCAAACTGATTTTTTTTGTATTATGGTTCTACTGGTATTTTAACGGAAATACGTGAATTAGAAAATGATTTAATGCGACAATGTGAAAATGCTATAATGATTTTATCCTTATTCTATAAGTTGAGTCCGCTCGAAAAGTCATAGTTTGTTGGTTTTGAATTTTCCTAACCCTTGCCTGTTCGGTTGCAGGAGGAAATTCGTTGAAAATCAACAATTATGCAAGTTCCATTCTTCGCGGCCGCATAGCATTAGCAAAGCGCAGCAGGTGATTTAAGGGTATTTTACTTTTCTTTAAGATCTCAATCTCTTCTCTTTTATTATAGCATTACATCATTTTATCATTACATCATTAATCTATATTTATTAAATTCGTGGCAGTACCAAGATTATAAATTAGTACCAAAACTTTTACAATATGAATAAGCTCTTTATTAGTTGCACTTTGATATTCTTAATGAGTTCAAGTTATATATTGACAGCGCAAATAAATCCGGTTTATAAAGAGGTTGACCAAATATTATGGGTTGTTAAAGATTTGAAATCTGTAAAAAAAGGATGGGTTGAAATAGGCTTTTCTGAGATTGAGGAACTGAAAAAAGTAAAGCTGATAAGTCACGGGCGAAGGGACGATAAAGGTACAATAAAAGCATCTATAGCTCATTTGGGTGGCGCAAATGCCTTGTGGATTCAACCGGTAAATGGAGAAACGATATTTTCCAGATATCTCAGCAAAAATGGAGAAGGTGCAGTGGCATTGATTCATAAAATAAAAAATGTGGAACAGCTTCACGAAATTACTCAACAATTGGCACGAGCAAATATTGGCAAAATCGCTACTTATACCCTGCAAACAAAAACCGGAGAACTGAAATACACCATCATGGATACCAAGGAGAAAGGCAAGTATTATTTGGGTTTTGTGATTGATGAAAGAACAGGGAATAATTCATTTGATGGGAAAAATCAGCTTAATATGAAGTTTAATCAATATGCATTTGCTATAAAAGATGAAAAGTCGGTATCCAGCTTTTGGCTATCCGCGGGTCTTCCTGAACTTGAAATCACTCATGGCCCGGTGACTGATAAAGAGTATTTTGGGAAACCTGCAAACTTTGACATGAAGCTCGGCTGGCAACGACACGGTACAATTGTTTATGAGTGGATCATACCCCTGAAACCGCCTACTGTCTATGCAGATCACATCCGAATGCACGGGGAAGGCATTCAGCATTTTGGGTATTCTGTGGAGGATATTGATAAAGCGACTAATTTTTTTGTGCAAAAAGGATATAAAGTTTCGATGTCCGGAGGTTGGGGCGAAAAGGGGAAAAAAGGCTCCGGAAGATTTGCATATATTGATCTAAACAAAATTGGGGGGATGACCGTAGAACTTTTATGGAGTTATAAAGAATAAAATTGAGATAAAGTGATCTTAATAATCTGGGAGCTTGCAAATAACAACGAATTTGTGCTCTCTGGTTGGTTCTTCAACACTTTTTCTTTGGCGTAAAATGTTGTATATCGCGTGGGCATTCTAAACTTTTAAATATTGAAAATCATATAATTACTTTTCTGATTTTGCATACATTATTTCTTTACGAATCCTGAGTTTCGTTATATTCGCAGCTTGAAAATAAATGAGATATTTTATTTAATGAGCTTTAGGAAAATTCCTTTCTTATTTATTGCTTTTTATATGCTTTCCTATCAAATGGTTATTGCCCAATTTGATGACAATATTGTTGTAGCTCAGGAATGTGAGGGGATACATGAAGTTTTGCTCAGGAATGAACTATCTCCCAAAATTTATAAAGCGCCATTCATTAAATTGAATAAGCAAAAACTGAATGGAGATACGTTACTCATAGCGGGAAACACATATATTTTGCCGGGATTAATAATAAATGCGATAGGTGATAAAAAAGTAGTCGTGATAACCAAAAGCAGTATTTATCCTATTTTCGGTAAAAAGTATGAGCGGGTTCCGGTAATCGACAACAAGCTGGATGGGGCAAATTATTATCTTGTCAGTGGTCATGGTGGTCCTGATCCGGGAGCTTTGGGAAAATATGGAAATTATACGCTAAGTGAGGATGAATATGCCTATGATGTCACACTGCGTCTTGCCAGGAATTTGATTTCACACGGTGCATCTGTATATCTTATTGTACAGGATAAAAGTGATGGGATACGAGATAATACAATATTAAAACTGGATAAGAGTGAAACAACCTTATCTGGTCAAAAACTTCCTTTAAATCAAAAGGAAAGATTGAAACAAAGAGCAGATGAAGTAAATAGGCTTTATTATAAAAATAAAGGATCATTCCAGAGACTCGTTGCGATACATATTGACAGCCGAAGTAAAGGACAAAATATTGATGTTTTTTTTTATCATCACCACAATAGTCTCAGAGGTAAGAATCTGGCCAAAGAAATTCAAAAAATTTTCCAGACAAAATATGATAAGCATCAACCCGGGAGAAATTATCGAGGGACTGTATCTTCAAGAAGCGGGCTTTATATGATTAGAAAAACCCTCCCTCCAATGGTCTATATAGAATTAGGTAATATAAGGAACTACCGGGATCAGTTGAGATTTGTGCGCAGTGACAACAGGCAGGCGCTTGCCAACTGGATCGAACTCGGCATTTTAAATGACTACAAAAAATCTAAGAATTGATCCGGGATCCCTTAATCCTCCGGCTTTTCATATCTCTATAATTTCTAAGTCTCTTGCCTATCCATTGACCGGTAAAATAGCTTCCGAAAAGGAATGGTGCCAAAGTCCAGGATAGGTCAATTCCATTCAGATATCTAATGTAAATCACCAATGGAACAGGGAGGTGAATGAATAGAAACCACATGAATGATAGTTTTTTGTATCCTGCCCGAAAAAATCCGAACGGAATATTGACAATAAGCGTTGCAAGACAAGTAATAAATATAGGCAGCGTTTCATTCATGAAGTTGCAAGTTAATAATAATGCTTCTACAACGAAATTATTGGAAAAGGTATAAAGTCAGGAGTCGGAATTGTTGAAAAAAATATTATTTCTCATTAAGTTTTCAATTGATTAGTAATTTTAAAAACATAAAAAGGCGAGCCAGCTCGCCTTTTTTATTAATCCATTATGTTTCAAAAAGAATCTAAGCTTTTAGAACTTCTAACATTGTTGAGCCCAAGTCTGCGGGAGATTCTACAACATGCAGCCCACATTCTTTCATAATTTTCATCTTAGCCTCGGCTGTATCTGCAGCTCCGCCAATGATCGCTCCCGCGTGTCCCATTCTTCTGCCTGGAGGGGCGGTTTGTCCGGCAATAAATCCAACGACCGGTTTTGTACCGTTTTCCTTTATCCATTGAGCTGCCTCAGATTCCATACTTCCTCCAATCTCACCAATCATGATGATGCCTTCCGTTTCCGGATCTTCCATCAGCATTTGCACAGCTTCCTTTGTTGTGGTACCGATAATAGGATCACCGCCAATGCCAATACATGTTGATTGTCCCAGTCCAGCTTTAGTTACCTGATCCACAGCTTCATAAGTAAGCGTTCCCGATCTTGAAATAATACCTATGGTTCCTTTTTTATGAATAAATCCGGGCATAATTCCAACTTTTGCCTCACCGGGAGTAATTACGCCAGGACAATTTGGTCCGACAAGCCTGACATCCTTATGCTTAACGAGATCCTTTACAATCATCATATCGCGGGTAGGAATACCTTCTGTGATGATGATGACCAATTTTATACCGGCGTCCACAGCCTCTAATATGGCGTCTGAAGCAAATGAAGGAGGCACAAAAATCACACTGGTATCTGCTCCGGTTTTTTCAACCGCTTCACTCACTGAATTAAATACAGGTTTGCCCAAATGGTTTTGCCCCCCTTTACCGGGTGTTACTCCACCAACTACGTTGGTTCCATAATCTATCATCTGCTGGGCATGGAAACTTCCTTCCGAACCGGTAAAACCCTGTATTAAAATTTTCGAATCTTTATTAACTAATACGCTCATTTATTTTTTAATTTGAAAACAAAATTATAACAATAAAACACCTTACCAAAGGTTTTCACTCCGATCAGTAGTTTTTAGCTACTGATTGAATTGTAAAGTTGAAAATGTAGTATTTTCACCATATAAAAACCTCATCTAAAAAAAATAATGCTGAAGTAATGACTTTTATTAGTGAATCAACGAGACAAAAGTTACATGAAATAATATTTGAGGCAGATACTTTCTGGGGAAAGTTTTTTGATCTTCTATTAATCTGGGGAATTATAGTGAGTGTCTTAGTTGTGATGCTCGAAAGTGTGCGAAGTATTAATATAAAATATGGCAATGTTTTTAAGATCATGGAGTGGATTTTCACTATTCTTTTTACTATCGAATATGCAGCGAGAATCATCGTGCTCAAAAGGCCAATCTACTATATCAAAAGTTTTTATGGAATAATTGATCTTTTATCAATAGTGCCAACATATCTAAGTCTTTTCTTTTTTGGCACACAGGCGCTCATTGTTTTAAGGATAATGAGATTATTAAGAATTTTTCGAATACTAAAGCTTGTTCGTTTTCTCAGTGAAGCCAACAAACTATTTTATGCTTTAAAAACAAGTCTTCCAAAAATTATTGTGTTTCTGGTCAGCGTAGTTTGTATCATGCTTATTGTTGGTACACTAATGTACATCATCGAGGGGGGTGAAAATGGCTTTGACAGTATCCCCAGAAGCATCTATTGGGCAATAGTTACCATGACGACTGTGGGATATGGAGATATAGCGCCACACACTATTCTTGGACAAACTTTGGCTTCTTTTATCATGATACTCGGATACGGGATAATTGCTGTCCCTACGGGAATTGTAGCTTCGCAAATTCACAAGACTAAAAATAAGAAAATTAGTACCCAGGCATGCCCTTCTTGCAGCAGTGAAGGTCATGATGTTGATGCTAATTATTGCAAATATTGTGGTGCAAAAATGTAAGACACATTGTTGGCCACGCATTGATCAGGCTTATACAAAACATTGAAATTTTTAATATCCCTTTGAGGATGTCTATTTTAAATAATTAACAAGAATTAGTAATTTGTTATCAATATAGAAGCAGAGTCCGTTTTTTATTAAAATTTATTAAAAATATAACAATCGTATTAGTGACTGCGATTTCTTTACAATCTTTATGAATTACAATCCAAAATAGCTTGAAGAGGACGATTTCATTAACTTCGTATCAGAATTTAAGCCTTATTATATGCTTTGGATTATTTAATATATTTTGAAAATTTTCCTCATATATGGAATTATTTAGGCAGAGTTATTTGTTAACAATTAAGATGAAAGAATTCTATTTTTTTAAGAGAAATATTTTTTCAAATTATTTATAAACTCTTTTTAATTTCTGACCAACTTTAGATATCATGGATAAAACAGTTGATGTCATCATCAAAAAGTTCAACGCGGATAAAACCCGACTGATGGACATCTTAATAGACACACAAGACGAGTTTGGTTTTATACACGAAAGTGCAGCTGACCAAATTTCAAATACTCTGGACATCTCGAGAGTTGATCTCGAACAAACAATTTCTTTTTATCACTTTTTTTCGACAAAACCGAGAGGAAAATACACGGTTTATATCAATAATAGTGTAGTAGCCCATATGGCCGGTAGAAAGGATGTGGTCAAAGCTTTTGAAATTGAAGCGGGATGTAAAATCGGCCAGGTATCGCATGATGGATTAATAGGACTTTTTAATACTTCATGTATTGGTATGAGCGATCAGGAGCCTTCTGCTATTATCAATGGAGTTGTATTTACGAGGTTAACTCGATTTAGGGTAAAGGAAATAGTCAAGAATATCCGTGCTGGGATTAAGGTGGAAGATATGTTTCAGGCCAGCTATGGTGATGGCAACAATAGTCTTGAGATTATTAAGGCAGTTGTCAACAATCATATTATGAAGAAAGGACCGGTTTTATCTTTGGATTATACTTTCGGGAATGCAATTCTGAAGATTATTAAGCAAAACCCGAAGGATGTAATTGAAGAGGTAAAACTATCTAATATCCGTGGCCGTGGAGGAGCCGGATTTCCAACAGGTTTGAAATGGGATTTTTGCAGACAATCAATTGGTGAGCGCAGATACATATTTTGCAATGCGGATGAAGGAGAGCCAGGCACCTTTAAAGACAGGGTAATCATGACAGAAAGGCCTCGGCTGTTGTTTGAAGGCATGGTAGTCGCTGCCTACGCAGTAGGTGCAAGTGAAGGCATACTCTACCTTAGATATGAATATAAGTATCTTCATAAATACCTGGACAGTATCCTTGAAGAAATGAGGCATATGCATTTTTTAGGAAAGAATATTGGCGGGAAAAAAGGATTTGATTTTGATGTACGAATTCAGCTGGGCGCAGGTGCATATGTGTGTGGAGAGGAATCTGCTTTAATCGAATCTGCTGAAGGGAAACGGGGCGAACCAAGAGACAGGCCACCTTTTCCAGTAGAAAAGGGATATCTCGGACAACCCACCATTGTAAATAATGTTGAAACTCTTTGTGCAGTAGTGAAAGTGGTATTAAATGGTGGCGATTGGTACAAGAGTTTTGGTACAAGTGTATCGACAGGGACGAAGCTACTTTCTGTTTCGGGAGATTGCAGGTATCCGGGGGTTTATGAGGTTGAATGGGGATTTTCTGTCGATGATATTCTTGAGATGATTGGCGCCGAGCAAGTGCAGGCAATTCAGGTGGGTGGTCCTTCCGGAACATGTATAGGTCCCAATGAATTTGATAGGATCCTTGGCTATGAAGACTTGGCCACCGGCGGTTCTATGATTGTTATCAATAATAAAAGAGATATTCTAAAGGATATTGTCTTAAACTTCACTGAATTCTTTATTGAAGAATCTTGTGGCTCCTGTACTCCTTGTCGTACCCTACCAATATTGATGAAAGATAAATTGATTAAGATCATAGAAGGTAAGGGAGTGATGCAGGATTTAATGGATATCGAAAGATGGAGTGGAATTATGAAAGCTAACCGTTGCGGATTAGGACATACAGCGCTTAATCCTATTCTTTCTACCCTGAAAAATTTCAGGCACCTGTACCTCGATAAAATTCAAAAAGGGGTAGAATTTGACACCGGTTTCAGGCTTGAAGAAGCTACAAAAATCGGAAGGTTGGTCACAAACAGAAATTAATTATTCAAAGATGAATCAACTCATAGAATTTAGATTAGATGGCGTTGTGTGTATGGGACAGAAAGGTCAATACATTGTAGATGCCGCAAGTGATAATAACATTTATATACCCACTCTTTGCAACATACCTGGTATAAAGCCAAGAGGTGCATGTAGAATTTGTAGTGTAAGAGTAAACGGCAAATTAATGACCGCTTGCACAACTCCTGTAAGCGAAGGCATGGATATTGAAAGTAAATCTGCGGATATCGAAGATTTAAGAAAGGCAATAATCGAATTGTTATTTACTGAAGGAAATCATTTCTGCCCTGCATGCGAAAGAAGTGGTAATTGCGAATTACAGGCATTGGCCTATAGGTATCAGATGCTGGTGCCAAGGTTTAAATTTCAATTTAGTAAAAGAACAGTAGAAGCATCTCATCCAAAATTAATTAAGGATCATGATAGATGTATTCTCTGCAAACGCTGTATCAGAGCCATAAAAGACGAAAAGGGACGAAGTATTTTTGCTTTTGGTAAGCGTGGTCATCAAGTAGAAATTAATATCGATACGAAACTCTCAAAAAACATGACGGATGAACAGGCGCTTGAGGCTGCAGAAATTTGTCCTGTAGGAGCTATCCTTAAAAAAGAACAGGGGTTCAAAGATCCTATCGGGCAAAGAAAGTATGATAATGAACCAATAGGTAGTGATATTGAAAACTTAGCATTACAATAAAATGAATAAAGCAATAATTGCCACGACATCATTGGCAGGCTGTTTTGGTTGCCATATGTCATTTCTGGATATAGATGAAAAAATATTGGATTTGATCGAGCTTGTTGAGTTTAATAAATCTCCGATTAACGACATTAAAAAATTCACTAAAATGTGTGATATCGGCCTGATAGAAGGTGGGTGTTGCAATGATGAAAATGTGCATATCCTGAAAGATTTTAGAGCTCATTGCAAAATATTGGTTTCATTTGGAGAATGTGCCATAATGGGCGGATTGCCAGCCTTGAGAAATACCATCCCTTTGCAGGAATGCCTTGATGAGGCATATTTAAACGGGCCGTCTGTTGTGGGGAATAATGAAAAAGGAATAATACCCAATGATGAAGAATTACCTGTACTTTTAAATAAAGTTTATCCTTGCCATGAAGTGGTCAGAATTGACTATCATCTTCCGGGATGCCCTCCGAAGGCTGAACTAATTTGGGAAGCGCTTTACGCATTGGTTACCGGCAATCCATTGAAATTGCCTTATGAAATAATAAAATTTGATTAAAATACCTTTCAATAATGGGACAGAAATTAACTATAGAACCAGTTACCAGAGTAGAAGGCCACGGAAAAGTGACCATTCATTTGGATGATGATAACAATGTAGTTCAAACCAGACTGCATATTGTAGAATTCCGTGGATTTGAGCGTTTTATACAAGGAAGGCCGTATTGGGAAGCGCCCGTGTTGGTACAAAGGCTATGTGGAATATGCCCGGTGAGTCATCATCTTGCGGCGGCAAAGGCATTGGATGTAATTGTTGGGACGGGTTCTGAAGGGCTTACCCCCACAGGAGAGAAAATGAGACGGTTGATGCACTATGGACAGATGTTCCAATCTCATGCGCTGCATTTTTTCCACCTCGTGAGCCCCGACTTATTATTTGGTATCAATGCGAGACCTGAAAAAAGGAATGTTATAGAAGTCGCCAAAGAATTTAAGGAATTGGCAGTTCAGGGTGTCATGATGAGGAAGTTTGGGCAGGAGATTATTCGCGCAACTGCAGGGAAGAAAATTCATGGAACAGGTGCTATTCCCGGAGGTATCAATAAAAATCTGAGTATTGAAGAGAGAGACTTTTTTGTTAAAGGAAAGGATCCGTTGAATATTGATAAGATGATCGAATGGTCACAGGATGCACTGAATCTTTTTAAAGGTTACCATAAAGAAAACCGGGAATTGGTAGATACTTTTGCCGCCTTTCCATCACATCACTTAAGCATTGTAAGAAAAGATGGAGCGCTGGACTTTTATCATGGCGTACTTAGGGCGGTCGATGCAAAAGGAGATAAGATTCTTCACGATGTAGATTATCAAAATTACCTGGACTACATCGGTGAAGAGGTGAAAAACTGGAGTTATATGAAATTCCCTTTCCTCAAAAACCTTGGCACAAAAAACGGTTGGTACCGGGTTGGCCCCCTGGCAAGGCTCAATACCTGTGATTTTATTCCATCACCATTGGCTCAAAAAGAGTTTGAGGAATTTAAAGCTTACACAAACGGTAAACCAAATAACATGTCAATGCATATGCATTGGGCCCGTTTGATAGAGACGCTTCATGCCGCTGAAGTCATGAGGGATTTATTAAATGACACGGATCTGCAAGGCAGAGACCTGGTAACTAAAGGCAAAAAAATAAGCGAAGGTGTCGGAGTAATTGAAGCCCCGCGAGGCACCTTATTTCATCATTACAGAATTGATAAGAATGACCTCATATCCATGTGTAATCTCATAGTTTCAACTACCAACAATAATGAGCCTATGAACCGGGCTGTCAGACATGTGGCTGATGCAATGATCTCCGGACAAAAATCGATTAAAGAAGGTATGCTAAATGCTGTAGAAGTAGCTATAAGGGCCTACGATCCATGCCTGAGTTGTGCAACTCATGCATTAGGGAAAATGCCTCTGGAAATTAGTTTGTATGATAAGAATGAAAATCTGCTTGACCTGAAAACAAATTGAAAAAAGTATTGATATTTGGGTATGGAAATCCCGGGCGGCAGGATGATGCGCTCGGTGTATTATTGGCCGACGAAATGCAAAAGTGGGCCCGGGAAAATAATATGGAATCGATTGATTTTGACACCAATTATCAGTTAAATATTGAAGATGCTTTGACTATCAGCGAATATGATATGGTAATATTTGCTGATGCGAGCATTGAGCAAATAGACCACATTAAACTGACAAGGGTTGAGTCGAATCAAAAGACGGAGTTTACCATGCATGCTATGTCGCCCGATTTTGTGTTGCATCTTTGCCAATCACTTTATAATAAATATCCTGAAACCTACCTACTGCATATAAAGGGAATTGAGTTTGAGTTGGAAGAAGGTCTAACAACAAACGGGGAAACAAATCTCAATTTGGCCTTCGATTTTTTAGTAAATGCTTTCGGGAGATCAAATTTCCCAAAAGATATTTTAGATCGCCATTGCATAGAGCAGAAAGGAGCAATTAATGCAAAACCATAGAGTATTTAAAAACAACTATATCAGGGTTATAAATCAATAATCTATGGTTTCTATGCTGGTAATACAATTTCTGGCTTTTGGTGACAATTGATATTGGGGTGTAGAAGGATTCTACACCCAGGGCAGAGTTACTTTGCGCTAAACTTGCAGTGTGGAGGGATTCATTCTACATCCCGAAGTAGAATCTATACCGAGTTGGAGTGTCTCGGATTATTGATTAAAATCTCAACGTAAAAATTGTGTATAGATCAGGCTCTGATTTTACTGACAGAGTTCCATGGTGTAACTGCATGATTTGTCTCGATAAGGCCAGCCCGATTCCGGAACCTGATTTTTTCGTGGTGTAAAAAGGTATAAAAATTCTTTCCTGGGCTTCTGGTATAATCCCGGGACCATTGTCTTTCACATCCAATAAAACCCTTTTTTCTCCATCAATTCTCGCAACCATCTCTATCTTAGGTTCTTCAACCTCTTTTAATGCTTCCTTAGCATTTTTTAACAAATTGATTAAAACCATTTCGATCAGCTCTCTGTCAGCAGTTATTTCCAGGTTATTGAAAAGAATGTTGACATGAAAATCAATTCCGGTTTCTTTGAATTCTCTTTTTAAAAGCTGGCAAATATGATCGCAAAGTTCATCAATTTTAATCAGCCCAAACTTCGGTTTAGGAATACTTGTATAATCCCGGTAAGCATCCACAAACTTAACCAAGCCCCTACTTCTGTTCTCAATCGTTTGCAAGCCTTCCTCAAGGTCACTTAATGATTCATCAGAAATCTCAAACGAATCTACACCTAATGGTTTCAGATCTTCAGATAAAATTTCATTAAGTGTGCCGGTCAGTGATGCAATCGGTGTGATAGAATTCATAATTTCATGCCTCAAAACACGGGTGAGATTTTGCCATGCTTCAACCTCCTTCGATTCCAATTCAGAATGAATATTTTGCATTGCGATCAGCTTGTAAGAATGACCTCTTAATTTTAATTCCGTTGCGTGAATTGCTAAATTCAAATCATTGCTCACTCTGATCAATGCCTTTTCTCCCGGTCCCAACTGCTTTAGTTTTTTATAAAGCGTTACATTTACTTCGAGAATTTCATTTATATTTTTGAGCTGGGGTGTATTCAAAAATCTCCTTGCAGCAGAATTTATCAATCCTACATCCCCTTCATTATCAAACGACAACAGGCCGGTAGTCACATGCTGCACAATAGTATTTAGATAGTTCAAATGCTCTTCTTTTTCAGCCCGCTCCTTTCTGAACGCATCAACAACACTCGTAAAAGCGGCGTTAAGCTCCCGGAAGCTCTTGCCTAATTTATTATCATAAGAAAAACTTGATGAGAAATCTGAATACTTAATCGATTCAAGAAATTTGGTTAATTTTTTATTGGCGATGCTTGTAAATCTGAACAAATCAATGATTTCAAAAATTATTGCAATACCAACAATAAAGGCGCTTACATACTTTTCATTGAAGCTGACGAGGTACACAAACAAAAATGTTGTAAGTGCAATGATGATCACCCGCAGGAATACTCCAAGTCTGAATGTACTAAAGCCCATACTTTTCTAATCTACGATAAAGAGAAGATCTTGTTAGTCCGAGCTCATTTGCTGCTTGTGTAATATTGCCATCATGTTTCTTAAGTACTTTTCTTATAAGGATCTTCTCTACCTCTTCAAGGTGATAATCCTCAAGCATTACAGTTGCATCTTCCCCCTTGCTGACATTTGTATTGAAAAAGAAATCTTCAGGATTTAAAATCTGACTATTGCTCATGATCACGGCACGTTCAATGGCATGCTGTAGCTCCCTTACATTCCCCGGCCAATTGTATTTCTGTAGTATTTTCATTGCTGCCTCGCCAATCGCTCTGACATTTTTCTGATATTTTCTTTCATAAAGATTTAAGAAATGATTTGCCAACAAAGGAATATCATCTAAACGGTCTCTTAGTGGTGGTATATGGATTTCAATGGTATTTATACGGTAAAGCAGATCCTGGCGAAATTTATTGTCTTTTACCATTTCTAAAACAGGCAGGTTGGTTGCACTTATCAAACGGATATCGATTTCTTTTTGTTTGTTTGATCCTACACGGGTCACTTTTCTGCTCTGTAAAACTGACAATAACTTTGCCTGGAGTGGCAACGACAAATTTCCGATTTCATCTAAAAATAGTGTGCCTTTATGCGCTACTTCAAATCTTCCGGGTCTATCTTCCTTCGCATCTGTAAACGAACCTTTCACATGACCGAACAACTCACTTTCGAAAAGAGATTCGCTAATGGCTCCCATATCTACTCCTATAAATACTTCATTTGCCCTCAATGAATTCCTGTGAATCGAACGGGCAACCATCTCCTTCCCGGTTCCATTTTCTCCAAGAATCAATACATTGGCATCTGTTATTGCCACCCGCTCAATGGTTTTAAAAACCTGCTGAATTGCCAGGCTGTTTCCAATTATGTCCTGAAATTTATTGTCGGCGTCAGCATTCATCAATTGCTGCCTTGATTTAAGATTCTCAACTTCGATTTTTGTGGCTCTCAGGCGCATTGCTGAAAAAATCGTTGCGAGCAATTTCTCATTTTCCCATGGCTTTAATACAAAATCAGTTGCACCTTCCTTGATGGCTTTCACAGCCATTTGTACATCTCCATATGCGGTGATTAATACAACTACTGCCGATGGATCAATATCTAAAATATTTTCAAGCCATAAAAAGCCCTCGTGCCCACTACTCACATCTTTTGTGAAATTCATATCGAGCAATATCACATCGTATTGCTCATTGTTAAGCAAGGAGGGAATAGATTCCGGATTCTTTTCAATATCTACCTGTTTGAAATGCCTTTTCAAAAACATTCTTGCAGCCCTTAATAAATCTTCGTTGTCATCAACGATTAAAATCCTACCAGTTTTATTTGCGTTCTGTGACATGAATTATAATATCCATATGAGAAATACCCGAATTACCATGATTCAGAGACTTAAAATCTATGTAATTATAGTGATATTGATTGAATGGACATTATTTTATCAATATTTTGTTATAAAATAAAAACAGACCGTTCGCTTACGGACATGGTCGTTCGTCAATGAACGTAATTTTATAATAATAAACTTATATAATGCTGATTTTAAGGTTTTTATATTTGGCACATTTGTTGGCTAAGGAATTGTGATTTTATTTTTTTAATGGAAGATGGATAGGAAGATCAAAAAAAAGATATGGACTTTTAAGCGTATTTCACTTTACGCTGTGGGGCTATTATTTATATCATTTATTTTATATAGTTTTTTCTTTGCGGATAAGCGTTCAAAACTGAATGTGGATCTCGAAAAAATCACCATTGCCAAGGTTACTTATGGAGTTTTTCAGGATTTTATTCCAGTAACGGGTTCTGTGCTGCCCAGTACTACCAGGTACCTTGATGCCAGGGAAGGAGGGATAATACAGTCCATAGAAAAGGAGACCGGTGATTTGGTGAAAACAGGAGATGTAATCATCAGGTTATCTAACAGCACATTGGAACTAAGTGTGCTTAATCAGCAAGCATCATTATATGAGCAAATAAATCGTTCAACAACCACGAGATTATCTCTCAATCAAAACGATCTGAATCAGCAGCAGCGCCTGGCTGAAATTGATTTACAAATAAACTTGCTGAAACCACAATTTGAGAGATTTAAGCAGTTGTATAAAAAGGACCTTATTTCTAAGCGGGATTTAGAAGAAATTGAAGAACAATATAAATACAATTTAATAAGAAAGGAGCTGACCTATGCTTCTTACAGGGCAGATTCAACAGCCAGAATGCGCCAACTTCAGGAACTTAATGCTTCAGAGGACAGGATGCGCCAAAGTTTGGAAGGTGTTAATATGATTTTAGATAACCTTGTCATCCGTGCCAGAATAGATGGCCAACTTGCAACTCCGGATCATGAGCTGGGACAATCCATAGTTCGTGGAGAACGGATTGGACAAATTGATGTTTTAGGTAGCTATAAAGTGCGCGTACGGATCGATGAACTTTATCTTCCAAGGGTAGATATTGGTCTGAAGGGCTCCTTTCCTCAATCCGGAATAAATTATGGATTGGTAATAACCAAAATATATCCTACGATTACAGAGGGAAGATTTGAGGTTGATATGGAATTTACGGGAGATCAACCGGAATCAATTAAAAGAGGTTTGTCAGTAAGAATAAGATTGGAATTGGGGAATTCTGCCGAAGCGCTTTTACTTCCTATGGGAGGATTTTACAAAGATAGTGGGGGTAATTGGGTATTCCTCGTAGATGAATCTGGCAATCGGGCGATTAAAAAAGATATCCGCTTAGGCAGAAAAAATTCTGATTATTTTGAAGTCATGGGTGGTTTGGAAGCCGGTCAGCAGGTAATTACCTCTTCTTATGATCACTTTGGAGACAATGAAGTATTATTATTAAAATAACATAAATAGATTAATCATGATTAAAATCAGCAATCTAACAAAAATCTATACTACTGAAGAAGTAGAAACTACTGCACTAAATAGCATTAGTATTGAAATCAAAGATGGAGAATTTGTTGCCATTATGGGGCCATCCGGATGCGGTAAATCAACGTTGCTCAATATTTTAGGGCTGCTTGACAATCCTTCGGAAGGACAATATGACTTTGGTGAGAATGAAGTTTCTAAATATTCTGAACGGCAGAGAGCACAGCTAAGAAAGGGTTCAATAGGTTTTGTATTCCAAAGTTTCAATCTGATCGATGAACTCACCGTGTTTGAAAATGTTGAATTGCCTCTTTTGTATTTGAAAGTCCCAGCTTCTGAGCGCAAGCAAAAGGTAGAGGCTGTACTGGAAAGAATGAACATAATGCACAGAAGAAATCATTTTCCACAGCAGCTTTCTGGTGGTCAGCAGCAAAGAGTGGCCATTGCCAGGGCAATCGTTGCCAAGCCAAAATTGATCCTTGCGGATGAACCTACCGGAAACCTTGACTCTGCCAATGGAGAAGAAGTAATGAAAGTTTTATCTCAGCTCAATGAGGAAGGCACCACAATCATCATGGTGACACACTCACCCTATGACGCGAATTATGCCCATCGCATCATCAATCTATTTGATGGCAAGGTGGTTACTGAAAATATCAAGGAGAAATTTCACGTTTAGGATAAAAACCTAAAAGACTGGTTTTTGAGGACACAAATCAGGGCGAACAAAATACATCAACTATAAGCCGGGAGAAAGATGACCTTCTTCCGGTTTTTTTATTTGGTATAGGTGGAGTCTTCAGTTGGCAGATATATATCTAGTGTCACTAAGAAAACGCATCTCTCGTTTTTGCAATATAATTATTTTAATATTTTATTGCACTCTTAATTTTCTGATTTCTGATGGATTTCGAACTAACTTTTAGCTTTTCCATTTCTGAACCAAAAATAATGAGAAA
>JAJRQT010000059.1 GCA_024280115.1 Bacteroidota bacterium
AGCCTGTTTCCGTTTAGTCTGACATTGCAAAGCTAAAGAAGATTTTAAAATATGATTATTTTTAGAAAAATAACAGCCTCCTTTTTGTCCACTTGAACCAATCGACTCTAAAATAGCCTACTTTTTGTCCATTATACCAAATTTTTCCTTTTCAAAGTTTTAGATAGAATTGATAGATTTATATTTAGAAAATACTATTTGAAATTTACAGATCATTTAACTTGAATATCTGACAATTCTCTTACCCCCTTCTAATGTATTCTATAATCAGGTCAATTCCCCGGAGGCCATCACAATAAGCCAGCTAATTCAATATACTTTTTCCTGATATAATCTGAGGAAACGCTATCAATAACTATAAGTAACGATTGCTCCAGTTCTTTGGCAATAAAAGTGTCCATCCAATCTTTGTTTCTCAATATCGAAATATTAACACTATCGGTTAATATTTCAAGATCTTTATTGAGATACTGGGAAGAATATTTCTGATTTTCCAAAATATCGAGAAGTCGAGCTATGTAAATCATTTGTATGGATTGATAGCCGGATTGCATATTGATATCTTCAACATCCGTTGACTTATTTATTTCATTGGCCAAATCAAGCATTTTTTGTGTCACTTGCAACCCAAATATTTGCAGATCAATCAACTCACGGTTATAGTACTGCCTCTTCATACGGATATTCGTATATATATCAATCAATTCTCTATAGACTTCTAAATACCGTTTTGATAATTGCGCTTTTTCATAGAGCGGAATTGATTCATCTTTCAAAAAAGACATATTTTCAATGTTTATCATACGGCTTAATAATACTCCTGATCTTTTGCTGTCTTTTATTGGCAGGGCAAATGGTTTTTGAAATTTTAACTTTGTCAGTGCATCGAATGTATCAGAATAATCTTTTAGGCTCCATATTTTGTTTGGTTCAGGAACACTCATTTTTTGGTATTCTTCCAGACTTAATGAATAGTCTTCTACGGAGGATTTTCTGCAAGAACCAAAAACGACTATCATTAGGATTAAAAAAAACAAAGTAGTCTTCATTGATAATTATTATTTATTCTTCATTGATTTCATAAAATTGCACCTCATCATTATTGACTGAAAAGATTAGGAAGTTTTTATCCGAAGTCACTTGCACATCAGCAATATCTTTTACCTCACCTTTTATAAAGAGACCAGATCTAACATTGGGAATCACTTCAAAGCTGCATTTCCCATCACCAAATAATAGCATTCCTTTATTGGCATCATATCGTCCCTTATCAATTCTAAAACCAAAGAAATTGCCTGCAAGGATTATGTCTTGATTACCATCACTATTGTAATCGCCAATTTGAAATGCGTAAACAGGTGAAAACTGCGACTCCATCGGTAGTGCAGATAGTTCGAATTGATTATCACCGTTGTTCTTGAGAAAACTTGTAGCAAAATTATTGGCAGTCAACACCAATGCCTCCTGAAGTGTTGTCTTAGAAAAGATATCATGAATAGTTTGATCTGCAAAAGATTCATAAGTCGGATATTTATTATTTATATCCTTGATTTGAGAGGCGAGATCATCTTTTGAATATATGGGATAATTTTTCCCATCGACGTAAGAACAAAGCACTGCATCCAATATTCCATTCTTATCAAAATCATTTGCATAAATACTCACCGGTTCATCCACTGAAGCTTTAAATTGAGAATTTAAACCAAGGTTCCCAATTACATAGTCAACGTCCCCGTCATGGTCAAAATCGCCTGGAGATATCCTGTGCCACCAACCATTGGATTGATTCATCCATCGCTGATCTCTAATCTCCAATAATTCTTTCCCTGTATTTCGAAATAGGCGGATTGGCATCCATTCGCCAACGAGTACTAGGTCGGGTTTGCTATCTCCATTAAAATCAGACCAGATTGCATCAGTTACCATTCCAGGACTAAGTAAATCACTATTTTTCCGTTCAGTGACATCTATAAAATGTCCCCGCCCATCGTTCTCTAGAATATAACTTCTTGGCGCAATCGGATATAAACCAGGCGTTAATCGTCCACCCACAAAAAGGTCCATATCGCCATCTCCATCCATATCAGAGCCTTTTACACAAGATCCACTCGTGAGCATTTCAGGTAGGTGATTTTTAGCTTTTGTAAACATACCTTTGCCGTCATTGAGATACAGGCGATCCTGAAGCTCCCCGGATGAAATAGAATATTCATTGCCACCACTCACTACATACAGATCCAGATCATTATCCAGGTCCACATCGAATAACAATACACCAAGGTCTTCACAGCCTGCATCTCCATGAAAACATTGCATTTCCTGGATTTCAAAGGAATTGTCTTTCCTCTGATAGTACATTACACCCGGATTACCTTTAGCTCCTCCGATAAATATATCTCCCAATCCATCATTATTCACATCGCCTTTTGCGATAAATGGCCCCTGGGTTGAGAGTAGGTAGGGCAATAAAGGCTGTTTCTTGAAATCAACAAACTCATTTTCCTTATGTTCATAATTCAATGGAGGATTGATATTCATCGGTTTAAAAATTGTGGGCTGATCAGTTTTAACTTCATCCTCAACAACATTTGCATCATCATTCTTCAAAATAATTGTCTGATCAATACCTATATTAGTTAATGTTTGTTCACGTAGATCAGGCCAAATAATATTAAGTCGGTCAATCCGATTAGCCTGGCCCAATCCAAAGACCAAGCTGTGATCCATAGACGACATATATCCTCTTGAGGGATAAAATTCCTGGCTATAAGTTTTATCTGCGCAAGTAATATCAATCCTTGCTCCAATACCACCTGTATTACGTCCACTACCTATCAGTTTTATTTTCAGATAATGATTATTGGTCGTTTCGGTATTATTCCTGTAAATAAAAGCATAGTCATTAATATTATTTATTACCAGATCCATATCTCCATCATTGTCAAGGTCTGCATATGCTGTACCATTAGAGATCGTTTTTTTATCAAAACCCCACTTTTCACTGACATTTGAAAAAGTGAGATTTCCATTATTTCTGAACATATAATTATTAAGAATGGTTGATGGTATTTTATCAACAAACTCCATATCACTCATCCCCTTCGCTCCTGTTTGTTGTTTCTTTGCATCTTCAACGAGCAATGTAAGTACGTCCATATGAGTGTTATTTTTGCCATAACCATTGCTGATAAAAAGGTCTTTTAATCCATCATTGTCATAATCACATAGCAGCGGCGACCAGCTCCAATTTGTACTGAATACCCCTGCATACTGTCCAATCTCTGTGAAATACTTACCATGATTATTCAATTGCAGCATATTGCGCGTTGTTTGATGAAAGAACCCTCTCGTTTCGAGCAATTTGAATTTTTCATAATTGTGTGAGCCTGCTACAAGTTTTTGTTCCATATTTCCTGCCGGTAGCATGTCTAATGTAAATAAATCAACAAAACCATCATTGTTAATATCTGCTGCATCACAGCCCATGGAAGAAAAAGATACATGGCTAAAATACTTTTCCAATTGTTCCGAAAAAGTCCCGTCTTTTTGATTGATGTACAGGTAATCCTGTTCGTAGTAATCATTACAAATGTAAATGTCAGGCCAGTGATCATCATTGAAATCGGAAACAGCAATACCGAGGCCAAAATTTATAACATTGGAATGAATCCCCGTTTCCTTGGTTACATCTGTAAATAAATCTCCGTCATTCCTAAAAAGCTTTTGACCGAATTTGGCGTTAGAGATATTCTTATATCCCGGGGATTTTTCATTGAACATTGCAAATCGATCGAGTGAATGATTTATTACAAACAAATCGAGATCGCCATCCTTGTCATAATCAAAAAAAGAACTGTGTGTGGAATATGCAGGATCATCAATGCCATATTCCTCTGCTTTTTCTGTGAAAGTCAAATCTCCATTATTGATGAAAAGCAGGTTCTTTCTGTATTTTGGCCTTCCGTCTGTTGAGCTGCAAACATAGATATCAAGAAAACCATCACCATTTATATCTACCATGTTAGCTCCATTGTTCCATGTTTCTTTGGCGCCAACTCCGGCTGTTTCAGTGATATCTTCAAATTTAAAATTACCCTTATTCAGATATAGCCTGGAAGACACAAGATTTCCGGTAAAATATATGTCGGACAACCCATCATTATTTACATCTCCGATGGCCACCCCTGCCCCATTGTATAAATAACTGTAATCGAGGTGATTAAAATTTTCCGTTTCCTCAATTATATTTCTGAATTTTATACCCGTTTTCCTGGTGGAAAGTAGTGAAAAGAGTTTATCGTCATTCTGAGAGCAGGATGAAAAAAAACCGATATAACAAAGTACAAGTAAAAAAATTGATACGCTTTTAATCACAGCATAATTTAAATCAAATTTATTAATAAGCAAATCTAACCAACAGTTCCAAAACCTTATGGAATAACATAAAAAAAGACAGGCAATTGCCTGTCTTTTTTATTATGATATGAAATAATATCTAAATCATGGTGCAGGATTCCACCAAAGCCGGGTACTCCCTTTGTCAGGTCCTCCAAGCTTACTTACACCATCTGCAACTGCGTCTGCGTTGGTTTCATATTCACCACTTACAAACTCAACTCTGCGCATGATCTCATTTGCTGCCACATCAGGATTTTCAGAAGCCATTCGATCGTACATGGCAGGCAGGTCTGTACGGCGTAAATCCGCCCAGGCTTCCCATCCATTAGGAAACAATCCAAGCCATTTCTGAGTCATAATCTGCTCCATGGCCCGGCCTGCGTCAAATTTTACAGGAACATCAGATACCGGATTTGGAGCATCGTGAGTCGCAATTGGTACATTGCCGCTTTGTTGGTATGCTGCAATATCAGCGGCATCGATACCCCAGTATTGCATACTCTTCTCAATACCCAAATTGTATAATTCTTCCGGTGTACCACCCATATTCCAACCTTTCAATGCTCCTTCGGCACGGATGAAATAAGCCTCTGAAGATTGTAGATGTTCATGAGGATTTACAGCTTCTTTGGCTACCTCATCCCACCTTGGCCCCAAAGGAGAGAGATTATTGGTGGCTAATTCAGGTTTAGAAAGATCATTAATTTCATAACCGTTTCGTAAGCCAATCCATGTAGGAGGGCCGCCGTTATAATCAGCGTAACCGGGATCCGAACTTTGACGAGTTGGACTAAAAAATTGTGGCATCCGTGGATCATTGTATCCCTTAAGCACACTTTCCATGGTAGCACTCATACGAAATTCGTTCCAGGGAACCATCCTGTTCATACCATTTCTGGAATTGACAGTAGGATGGAACAGCGCATCATCATCAACTTCCTCCATAACACCATCCTGAACTGCTTTTTCAGCCTGATCTTTAGCAATTTGAGGCTCCACACTGGAAATTCTCATTGCAATGCGAAGTCTTATTGTATTAGCAAAAATGATCCACTTATCAATATCACCACCATAAATCTGATCATTTGCACCAAAGGCATTCCCTCCTTTATTTTGATTTAAAATAGCAAGTGCTTCATCTAACGTGGTGAAAAAACTCATGTAAATGTCCTTTTCACTATCATATGGCACGGCTGATTCACCATTATTCGTTTGAGAATAGGGAATTGGTCCCCAATAATTTGTGACATGCTCATAGATTACCACCCGATAAATTTGAGCAACAGCATAAAATGTTTCAAATCCGGGATTCTCCACAGGATCAGTCCCTTCCAAAACAACTCCTAGATTGCCTGCAATATCTCCGTAAAATTGTCTCCATGCTCCATTTAACCAGCCACCGACCAGGTTATACCTGTCTGAAGGAAACTTGGTTTGAGTATTGGCATAATATTGCGCAAAGTGATCCGCAAACAAATTCTGCGCAATCTGAGGAGAAGTAGTCCAAAAACCTCTATGTTGGACTCTCGCAAATATGTTACCCAATAGAGCCGCATCAAGTTCAGTCAATACCCGCTCATTAGTATTTAATTCCTCGAAATCATCTGTGCAGCCGAAGAACATAAATATCATCAACAGGCCGGTAACTACAAACTTCATTAATTTATATGTTTTCATGTTTTTAAATTTTTAATCCTTAATTAAAACTTAAACCTTGCATTAAATCCATAGGAACTGGTTGAAGGCACACCAAAGCCCTCCATACCTTGTATGTTGCCTGTACCCACTGTCATATTAGGATCCACAACTTCTGCTGCATTGTACAGGAAGCCTAAGTTTCTTCCGGTAAGCGCTAATTGAAGGCTTTGTAAAACCGAAGATTCGAAATTAAATGTATAACCCAATAAAACTTCCCGAACGCGAACGTAAGAAGCATCATAACCAAAAGGCTCACCTGTTGGGGTATTCCTTCCACCTAAAGATTGCCAGTATGCCTCAGAAGTTACTGTGGTTGTGTTTGGCTGACCATCAGATTCATTAACTCCTTCAACAACAAAACCGTCTCTTCCTGCTACTGTAATTTCAGAAAAACCGTCACTGGCGAGATTTGCTTCGGTGAAAGAGAATATATTTCCACCCATACGCATATCTAATAATATACTTAAATTGACACCCTTATAGGTAAAGGTGTTGGATAGTCCACCAAACCAATCAGGATTGTAGTTCCCCATAGGAACAGTTTGACCGGCAGTAGTAATAGGAAGTCCAAGATCATTGATCAGTATGTCGCCGGCATCGTTCCTTACAAAACCTTTTGTGAAAATTTCTCCGTAAGGCTCTCCTTCTACTACCTTAATCGTTGTCATCCAACTACGACCTCGGATAGTATATTCTGAAAGTTCTTCTGTAAGTTCAATTACCTCACTCTCATTACTGGCATAGTTAAATGCAAGGTCCCATGTGAAATTTGCAGTCTCAACCGGAGTTGCAGTAAGAGTTAATTCCATTCCTTTGTTCTGCACATTTCCCGCATTGATAAATTTGGCCCGATATCCGGATGGCCGAGGCAATGGTATTGACAGCAACTGGTTGAATGTATTGGATTTGTACCAGGTAAAGTCAATTCCTAACCTTCCATTCCAAAACTTGACATCAAATCCTAATTCTGTAGATTTCGTGTTTTCCGGTTTTAGGTTCTCTTCTGGCAATGTGGATGACCTCCAGGAATAACCAAGATTGCCACCTGCACCGAAGCTGAATGTTTTGTCTAGTCTGTATGGGCCCGTAGTACCTCCAACTTCAGCATAGTTTGCGCGCACCTTTGCAAAGGAGAGAAATGAAGAAGTTGAATTCAACATATCCGTAATTACCCAGTTAAGGCCTACGGATGGGTAAAAATAAGACCAGTTGGTACTTGGCAAGGTAGATGACCAATCATTTCTTCCAGTAATATCTAAAAACAAGAAACTTTTAAAGCCTAATGTTGCAAATGCATACAGGGAGTTGAGCTGACTCTCTCCTCCACCCTGGGAACTACGAATCTGGCTTGTATTGGTAATTACAAATAAATTGGGTTTGAGCAATCTGTTTGTTCTTGTATTTAGACTTTTACTTCCTTGATACAACATATTTCCACCAAGGGAAATATCCAATGACCATGTGTCACCACCCCACATATTATTGTAATTCAATAGAAAATCATTATTGACTTCTAAAGAACTTCTGTTATCCAGACTAAGGTTTCCATCGTCAGCAATTGTATAGGTATCATTGTATTGCTTGTAAGACCAATCGTCATATATTTGGTCGAAGGATGATCGTATCATTAAACTCAAATTATCAGTAAACTTATATCTCATAGACCCCATTCCAATTACGCGGTCACGGATTTCTTCACGCTCTGTTCTGTTCAGCATCCAATAAACATTTTCGCCGCCATTTGAGTGTGGATTCCAATAATGCTGGAGTCGTGTTCCTGCATTGTCAAAATATTCAAATTCTTTGGCCTGCTCCAGAGATATATTACCAGGTTGTCTGTAGATAGCCCTCATAGGGTTGTTGAAATTATCACCTGTTGCCATTCTATTATCCACAGTCTGATTGATATATGTCAGCTTAGCATCAAAAGATAATTTACTGCTCAGGTTTCCATTGACGCGTAAGTTGAAATTATTTCTCTTCATTTTGTTGTATGATACAATCCCTTGAGAAATCGTATTTGCATATGAAAATAAGGCATTGATTTTATCACCACCGCCCGTAAGTGTCAAGGAGTTGGCAAGGTTATATCCGGTTTCGAAAAAATCCTTAAAATTGTCATTATAATTAAAAGCATATTGTGACGGACCTTCAAAATTTGGATTTGGTGACCAGTGGTCCACCATCTGACCACTATATTTAGGCCCCCAGGCGAATTCACTATTCGAAATATAATTACCTGCACTTCCCTGACCGTATTCTTTCTGGAACTTAGTTAGTATCAAAGCTTTATCCATTGATATATTGGTATTAAATTCAACACCAATTCCTTTTTTACCAGTACCTTTTTTAGTTGTAATGACAATAGCTCCATTTGCTGCTCTTGCGCCATACAATGCAGTTGCATTAGGCCCTTTCAGCACTGTTACGGATGCTATGTCGTCAGGATTGATATTGCTGATACCATCACTTCGTTGTACACCTCCACCCTCACTGGAGGGCGTACCACCGGAACCATTACTAATTGGGACACCATCAACAATATACAGTGGCTGGTTGTTTCCCGCAATTGATCTGTTTCCCCGTAGCAGCACTCGTGAAGATGATCCAACACCAGCACTGGATTTAGTAACATCCAAACCTGCCACTTTACCGGCAAGAGAGTTTATAACATTCATTTCTCTGGCCTGAGATATCTCATCTGTACTCACATTTTGAGCTGCGTATGTGAGTTCCTTTTTATCTTTCTCAATACCGAAAGCAGTTACAACGACTTCAGACAATTGAGTGACATCCGGCTCAAGCGACATATTAATCACAGATTGATTCCCAACCACCATCTCTGTAGTGGTAAAACCAATATATGAAAACAACAATACTGTTTCACTGCTTGGTACAGACAAGGAGTAATTGCCATCGAAATCAGTAGCGGTACCAGTGGTAGTACCCCTGATGATCACGTTTGCTCCGGGAATAGCACTCCCGTCTTCACTACTGGTCACTTTCCCAGTTACAGTGATATCCTGTGCCATAAGCACAGTAAAATTAAACAATACTAAAAGGCCGCCAAAAAGTGTAAACTTTAGACGCCTCTTAAAATGAACTAGTAACGAATTTACTTTCATAATAAGTAAGGTTAAGTTAGAAAATAGAAAATAATAATTATTTGTAGGCACATTGTTTTATAAAATCTTGAAACAAGGCTATTTCAATGATTCAAGTGGTAGTTAATATTTCAAACATAAAATTATAAACCTAATAAAGCAAGGGAAATTCTATAAACGTGTACGTGCACACATAATAAGTGCTCCAACACATTATTCCTGATTTTCAAATTATAATTACACTCATCATTAATTATCTTTAAATGAAGTAGCTATACATTTTAACATTCATTTAACATATTGATCAAATCCCTCTTATCATAAGTAAGTTCAGAACTTAATAATATTAATCAAAGCAAAAAACATTATTTTATTCCCAAATTTCATCGACGTTAAGTAAAATAAAGATTTGAGTTCTAATACATAATTCTACTTTACGAACTTGACTTTAACTTTTTTAAATTTAAAAACTTTCAAAGAATCGTTTACAAATGCTATCTAATTGCCGAAATCAAAGATAATTCATGCTAAAAATCCTTGAAGGTTTAGATGCGAAAAGTATAGCTTACATGATATGTTTAATCTTATTAAAGTAATTATAATTTATCTACCAAAATATCGCTGATTCTCAAAACTATTACAATAAAAGAGGGGTGCACGAGCACAAATAGAAGAATTATTTTGTGTTTCTGTTAATTTTTATTAATCTTAGAATAAAATGTGATCTACACAAATATGACTTTAGACCATATCAAAAAAATGGAATTTGAAAGATCATATAGTAAATGAAGGAATATATGATGTCATGCGATTGTTTAAGTATGATATTATTAATTGGACATGGATACTAATTATACTATAAATGATATCGCCAAAATGGCGAATGTTTCCAGGGGAACCGTTGACAGGGTAATCCACGGGAGAGGCAGGGTATCGAAGTCGGCATACGATAAAGTAAAGAACATTCTCGATAAAATTGATTATAGGCCCAACCTGATTGCCCAATCACTGAAAAAAGGTGAAATAACAAAAATAGCTGCATTTATTCCAGACTATCATAATGACGTATTTTGGAAGAGACCGCTCAACGGCATTAAAAATGTAAAGCGTGATTATTCGTCTTTAGGTGTCACCATAGAAAATTTTCTATTCAACCCTTTTGATCCAAATACTTTCAGAGATATTGGCAATAAGATCTTAGAAAAAAAATTTAAAGGCGTTCTTTTAGCTCCATTTTTTTATAGAGAATCTTTGGATTTTTTGAAAAAATGCGATGATCAGTATATACCATATATTACATTCAATACATTTATAGAAGACGCAAATACGGTGTCCCATGTAGGTCAGGATTTAAAGCAAAGTGGTCGTGTCGCTGCCGAATTGATTAATAAAATCGCGTGTGTTGATGGAAGATTATTGATCATTCACATCAATGAAGATCTTGCAGATTCCATTCACATGCAAAAGAAAGAGACCGGTTTTTTAAAATATTTCGAGGAGCAAAACCCACAAAATATTGAAGTGCAAGTATTGCGAACTAACCCTTCGGAAAATATAGAGACCGTAATAGTTGATTTACTGAACAACGACCCGAAAATCAAAGGAATATATGTAACGACTTCAAAAGTATTTTTGGTTGCCGATATATTGCAAAAACACCACATAAATAAATTCCTTATTGGCTATGATCTGATTGAGGAAAATTTAAAATTTTTACGGACCAACACAATAGATTTTTTAATATTCCAAAATCCGGAATTACAGACAAACCTCGGGATTTCATATTTAATTGACTTACTGGTTTTTAAAAAAGAGATTCCAAAAAGGAAACTGCTGCCCATAGAAATTGTGACTAAGGAGAACTATAAAAATTTTATTGAATAGTTATTTAGAGCCTGTCCATAATGTCCGATCTCCGCGTTACGCTTGTTTCTAAAAAACTCATTTACATGCGTAAACTCCGTTTTTTAGAAACTTCGCAAGCCTTGATCTCGAACATTCTGAACAGACTCTGAGTTTAGAGACAGACTCAATTTAGTCCTTGTTGGTAAACTCATGAAATTCTATTTTTGCAAATTTGACATACAACAGCTTTTTAACGTAGTGGATTAAATTTCAGGTGAACATCATTTATCAATAAACAATTCATTCGGAGATATCTCTTTTTTTGAGAAGGATGGGCCTTCCCAGCTTACTTTCAGCGCCTTACCCCCTCCGCATTGAAAATATTTCAATTCTATCCGGTGCTTGCCTGCTGATAATCCGATAGCCCCCGGTTCTTCAACGGCGCCATGATTGGCATCATTTTCTATTAACTCTTCACCATCAATGAATAACCTGCTTCCATCATTTGACTTAAGATAAAAAGTATAGATTCCATTCTTCGGCACATCTATATATCCATGGAATTTAAGACCA
Organism: Bacteroidota bacterium; assembly: GCA_024280115.1. Classification (GTDB taxonomy): domain Bacteria; phylum Bacteroidota; class Bacteroidia; order Cytophagales; family Cyclobacteriaceae; genus JAAUQL01. The sequence goes on from JAJRQT010000059.1 coordinate 11,619, forward strand.
AAATAGGTTCCCCGTTCCGCTGGGTTAATTGTGAATTTATCTGTTACACCAAAACTGCGCGGAACAGCCCCGTCAAGGTCTGCAGTGGTAACAAAAAACTGCTCAAAGTAATCATAAGACAAGCCATTTTTTACTTTTATATTTTTAACAAGTCTCTTTAATTCAGCTTTTTTAAATTCAAAATCAATAGCTACACTTGGATTTAATTTATTGTGAAAGGCCCTTATATTTAAAACTTGTGACTTAGTGATTATAAAAGGATTTGTATATAATCTGGATGTTATTGTAGGTTTAGAACCGTCAAGTGTATAGCGAATTTCAGCACCCTCCGTATCGCATCCAAGGCTGATTTCTGTTGATTTCGAAAATAACTTATCTCCTGTTATAATATATGGTAATGTAACAACCGGATCCCCATTTTCGGAATAAGGGCGATTTTTTACCTGTTTTCCCCATTCCTTGTTTGGCTCAGGCCCCATTTCAAATACAAGCTCTGCGCCATCCATAATATCATCATGACGTAAAAAAGATTTGGAATAAGTCAAGCCATCCAGGGTAGCGGATTGTATGTATATATTTTCTTCAGAATAATTGTTTGCCTTTACCACAAACTCATTTCCATTCTCGAGATTTATGGTGACTTTTTCAAATAATGGCGCTCCAATAACGTATATGTCCTGCCCGGGCGTTACAGAATAAAAACCCATGGAACTCAATATAAACCAGGCTGACATCTGTCCACAATCTTCATTTCCCGCCAGACCATTAGGAGAATCTGCATATAATTCAGTAAGAATTCTGCGAACAAGCTTTTGCGTTTTCCATGATTCCCCAACATAATTGTACAAGTACGCCAGGTGATGACTCGGTTCATTTCCATGCTCATATTGCCCAATTTTACCATCTTCATTCTTACCGGATTCTAATGAAAACAACTCGTCCAACCACTTAGAAAATTCTCTCTCACCTCCCATTGCTGTCATTAGGCCATTGGCATCATGAGGCACAAACATATACTGGTAAGCATTCCCCTCAGAATAAGCTGAATTGATCAATGGATCAAAAGGATGGAGCCAATTGCGATTGATATCTTTTCCCCGCATAAACCCGGTGGATTTATCGAATACATTCTCATAGAAATGAGCTCTCTGATGATACCATTTGTAATCATCATCTGACCCCAGGTCTTTCGCCATTTGAGAAATACACCAATCGTCGTAACAATATTCTAATGTCTTGGAAACTGACTCCCCTTGTCTGTCAAACGGCAGATAGCCAATCTTTTTATAATATTTTAATCCAAGCCTGTCCATTTCTGCCATGTGTCTCACTGCAGTATATGCTTTATCCACGTTGTAATTACGAATTTTTTTGATATAAGCATCTGCGATCACAGGAACCGCATGATAACCCAACATATCATCGGTATAATTTCCCGCAAGAGGCCACATAGGCAGCTTTCCGCCGTCATCATATTTTTGAAGTAGCGAATTGATAAAATCGTTGGTTCTTTTTTGATCTATAATTGTAAATAAGGGATGCAGTCCCCGAAACGTATCCCAAAGGGAAAAAACTGTGTAATTGGTGAAATCCTTGCTTTCGTGAACTTTTCGATCGATTCCACGGTATTTACCATCAACATCCATATATATGTCAGGACTCATCAATGCATGATACATGGAAGTATAGAATATCGTTTGTTGCTCTTCGGTTCCTCCTTTTATTTCAATTTTACTCAATTCCCTATTCCAGGCATCTTCCGCATCATCAACAACTTCATCGAAATCCCAATCGGGAATTTCTGCCAGCAGGTTTTTTCTTGCCCCCTCAACACTCACTGCCGAAATTCCCACCTTTACCAATACCTCATCATCATCTTCTATCCGGTAGTTTACGACCGCCTTAACATTTTTACCGGATGCTTCGGTCTGACCATCTAATAACTCATCGTCAACGGCAACTTCCATTGAAGAGAAGGGTGTTGAAAATTGTGCAACAAAATATACATACTGATCATAAGCCCATCCATGAGATCTTCGTAACCCTTCAATTTCCGTATCACTCACCTTTTTTATAAACAGCTCCTCAGCACCTCCCGGATGCGTCAGGTCAATAACTATATGCGCAGAATCCGTTTCCGGGAAGGTATATCTGTGAAATCCAGCCCTTAATGTGCTTGTTAATTCTACCTCTATGTCATAGTCCCTCAGCAATACTGAATAATAACCCGGGGAAGCTTTCTCGCTCTCATGATCAAATGTTGAACGATATCCTGAATTTGGTTTAATTACATCACCCGGATAAAGCTGTACCTTTCCGACTGTTGGCATAAAAAGTATATCACGAAATTCAGGTTCACCAACCCCATTCAGGTGCGTATGAGAAAACCCGATAATTGAGCTATCGGGATAATAGTAACCGCCACATGACTCTTGACCAAAAAGCCGGGTATCAGGACTTAACTGTACTCCTCCGAAGGGCATGGTTGCCCCTGGATAGGTATGCCCAGCGCGATCGGTCCCAATAAACACATTTACGAGTTTAGTGTAGTTTCCTCTTTTCACACTACATCCGGCAAGGAATAACCAAACATAAAAAATTAAAAAAAATTGTTGCCTTTGTATTTTCATGCTGTATTTTCTTTTACAGTCTTTAGATTTTTATTAGTGATCTTCTCACAAACAAATCTATCAACCTGGTATTTATTCATCACCACTAATGCGAGTTGTCTATTCTTGAAAAAATGGTACCAAAGATCAATTGTAAATTTAATTGTTTATCATTTATAGAAGTAATATTGAATACTTAGTTTTTGAAAAAAGTAATTCCTTTTTTACTATTATTCAAGGTTCCTGATTGGTAAGGAATTGAGGAAAGAAAACCATTATACCTTGGGAGGTTAATCTTTTTTTTATAATAGGTACATATCGATTCAAACTCCATGAAATTCTTGTTGATTATTCATTCAACTCGATTTGACTGGTTTTACAATGCAATAAACGCTAACTTTTCCTGTACTCAATCTTATTTTCTATCTCCATCAATCTTTTCTCAACATTATTTGGTTCTGGCTTGTCCTGGTTACGTATTATATAACCGGTGGTTGAAAATCGTGGATCGCGGGAACTTCCCCCACTTTAAGAGGCAGATACATCATACGCTCTCTTACAAGACGGCCATCACCGGCGATGTTATCAGTATCACCTAAATATTTAAATCCCATTTTTAAATATAGTTGATAAGCAGATTCATTCGTCAATACGGTTGTGAGCAAAATGCCATTATTGCCGTTGGCCTTAGCATCTTCGATAAGAACACCCATCATTTTTTTACCCAAGCCCTGCCCTTGAAAAGAATCGGAAATACCGATACCCAGAACAGGAAAAGGTTTTATAAAATCCCAAAGAAAAAAATAACCGATGATGACATCTTCTGAAAGTGCCACGTATATTCGATCAATATTTTTTTTATTTCGATCAATGAATTTTAAAACAATCCTTTCCTCATAATTGTGAGGTAAAAACTGCGAACGCGTTTTTTCTGAAAGGTTTTTATTGAAGGTCTGCAGGGCAAGTAAATCAATCTCGGACAGCAATCGAATGTGAATATCCTGTCCGCTCCTACTTTTAATAATAGCTCGATATTGCTTGTTCTCCATCCTAAGTTACTTCAGCCTAAATTATAAAAATACATTTTAATCCCTCTCAATCCAGTCGCTCTGTTGCTCCGAGGGGCAATTATCCATCTATCGTTAACTGGATGTAAAACTAAGACAACTGTCAATATTTCCCTCCCCAAGACGGAGTGATTAAAAAAATTTACATTCCATACCATGGCCTGTGAGCCACAGACCATGGTTTTATTTATTTATTTTAAACTCGATTGCCCGGCGGTGCAATTGATTGAGATTGAAAATTAAGTGTTTCTCCTTTTTGCCCTGATGAATATAAATCCACCAATAATCAGTATTCCCAAAAAACCAATCAGCACAATGCTTAGTGTACTCTTAAACCTTTCAGATGATTCCTCGCTGACCGATGGTAGTTCTACTTCTTTTTTTCCGCTGGCAGAGTCGGAAATAATCAGCAAACTTTCTGAGTATCCATACAAAATATCAGTGTCAACTGAACTATTTACACGCTGTGGTGCCACAGACAAAATCTGACTCATTTCAGAAATAATCATTGGATTGTCGGCGTCAAACCCGTATTGTGAGACGACACCGGCCTGAAGGTTAGAATCCCAGCGCATTGGAATCATTGTACCTAACATCCAGCTTCTATCCAGGCCACATTCACAATCCTCCCCTATAAATCGAAGCATGTTTCTGATAATATCCTTTTTAATATTTTCAGCTTTGAGCATTGGCCCCATCCTTCTTCCCCTTCCATAAACCAGGGCTACAGCCGGTGCACCATTGTCAACTTTATCCCAGCCAAGACTCCATAAAAGCACATCTTCCTGCGGACGGTCTGCTGCCTTAATAGTGATGATGGCAGGAGGAATATGCACCGGTTTTGGAAGATTCATCATGATCAGCTTGATTTCTTCAATGGCTTCCTCAACCAATTTGTACGCTCTTTTATTTTCTTCAGAATTATCCCCCTCTATAAAATAAACCACTCCATAAGATTTAATGATACTTTCCATTAATCTATCGCGTGCCGTTGAGGTCACTATTCTTTCCAATAAACCCCAAACTGATTGAGTGAAATCCTCTGTTCCGCTAAACATAAAAGACTTTACCCTTCCTTCCGGAGAAACAAGGATGGTATTGGGCAAATTTCCATCATCAGACTTTACATAATACTTAAGTAGAGGCGATGATTTATCTTCCTTAACATCAATCACTTTTACAGCAATATTTGCATCCAGCAAAGCGGCGTATGATATATTAAAAAAAAGTTTTGCATCTGCAACAGAAATCCTGTCGTCATTAAAAAGAACAAATTGATATGAATCATTACCAAAATCTGCAAATCCTATTTCCCGAACAGTAAAACGGCATGCCATGCCAATATCAGTTATGAGTAATAGTAGAAATAAGGTTGATAAATATTTTTTCATAACAAACACTATTTATCAAATCTGCTCAATTCTTCCATCATAAAATTTGGGTACAACACATCGTGCACTTTTTCTACAACAATTTCTTCTTTTAAATTAAATGAATCTTTGAGCCGGATATCCTTGGATGAGGCACCTATCAAAACTTCGTAATCTCCCTTGTCTGCTACCCATGCGCTGATGCCACTTCGGAAAGATGCCAAAGAATGCTCGTCCAATTCAAAAGTAAGTTGCTGGCTCTCCCCGGGTTTCAGTAATTTCGTTTTGGAAAATCCTTTCAGCTCCTTTTCCGGTTTATCAATCTCCTTTGATGGGGCTGAGAGATATAATTGAACAATCTCTTTACCCGCTACCTTTCCGGTGTTCTTCACCGTCACAGTCACTTTCATTTTTGAGGAGAAATTGGCGCTGCTCAAGTTCAGGTCTGCATAGTCAAATTTTGTGTACGACATCCCAAAACCAAACTCGTAGGCGGTAGGTACGTCAAATGAATCGTAATATCTATAACCAACATAAACGCCCTCTTTATAAAACGAGTTGACAGGCTCTTCAACAGGCAATCCCGGGAAGGTATTTGCCGACGGTACGTCTTCATACTTCAATGGGAATGAATCAGGCAATTTCCCGGAAGGATTAACTACGCCTTTGATAATATCTGCGATTGCATATCCACCTTCTTGTCCGGGTTGCCATGCCAATAGAATAGCATCTGGATAATCCCGCCAGCTTGCTGTCTCCCAAACACCACCTACATTAAGCACAACCACTACTTTTTTTTCTGCGGTATGAAAAACATCACAAACATCTCGCACTAGATCCAACTCTATTTGAGTTATAGGAAGGTATCCATTTTCATAGTTTTCTCCGCCACTTCTGCCCAAGGTAATCACAGCCAAATCGGATTTGGATTCATACTTTTCTATGTTGACCTTTGATACGGCCTCTTCTTTGCTAAATGCCACCAACCTTTTCTTGAAATGAGGTGGGGCCTGATCATCTGTAATGCCATTGTCTTTCCTCATTTTTGGATTATCAAAATAAGGCGGTACAAGATTTTCTCGCCTTGTCTTTTCGATAAAGTCCATATACGATTTTTCCATTTCCTCCAAAACCTTGAAACCGGCAGATTTCAGCCCTTCATTTACAGATATTGCATATTTATTACTTCTGATGCCACCGCTTCCAGTTCCGGCTTCTATCAGGTGGTAAGATATCTTCCCAAATACAGCAACCGTTTTTTTCTTTTTGATCGGGAGGGTATTATTGTCATTTTTTAGCAACACGATACCTTCACCAACTGCCTCCCTGGCGATTTTTGCATGCGCTTCCAAATCCGGTTTTAGGGAAGGAGTATATCCTGTCATGCTGGGAGAACTCAGCTTGAGTTTCATATTGTAAACTAAATTTTTATCAAGTGTGCTCTCATCAATAGTTTTGTTCTTCAATGCAGCCTTCAGTTGATTTAATTCATCTTCACTACCACTCATTATCATATTAATTCCGGCCCTCACCTGGGCTACAGCATCTCCATAGTGCATATCAAAATCGGTCATGTACAAACCATCAAATCTCCATTCATCCCGTACAATATCCTGCAACAATTCTGGTATTTCTGGTGTGTAAAAACCATTCAGCTTATTATATGAGGTCATTATTGCTTTCGGACTACTTTCTCTCACTGCTATTTCGAATCCTCGCAAATATATTTCGCGCAAAGCCCGTTGGCTCACAACGGCATTATATTTTCTTCTATTCGATTCCTGGTTATTTGCCACAAAGTGTTTGAGCGTAGCGCCTACACCATTGGACTGCAATCCATTGACCATTGAAGCTGTCAACTTACCAGAAAGCAATGGATCTTCGGAATAATACTCGAAATTACGTCCACAATTTGGATTGCGGTGCAGGTTTAGCGCCGGCATTAGTACGAGGTCATAATCGTACTCTAATAACTCATTACCAAAAGCCTTTCCCACGTTCTCTACCAACTCTGTATTCCAGGTAGCAGCCAAACATGTTGAAGTGGGAAATGCCGTAGTGTAGGTATAATCCGTAGCTCCCTCCGGTGCAGGACCTTTGTTAATTCCTGATGGCCCATCAGTAAGCGCTGTTGTCTTTATTGAAAGTCTGGGGATTATCATTTTTGAATTTCTATTGGCAATAAAAACATCTGCAATTTTTTCGTTCTGGGCATTGATCAAATATCTCCCATCTCCCACGATCATTCCAATCTTATCTTCCAGCGTCATTTGTGACACCAAATCAACGGCACGTTGCTCAATTGTTTTAGTTGTATCTTTATAAACTGGTAATTCTGTTTGTTGCGCAAATAAATTTGCAGAAATAAAAAAAATTAATGCACTGACTAATCTGTAATTCTTCATTTTATTTATGGTATATTTTTTACTCTTTTTTACATTGCCAATGTGCTACTACGGCATTAGCATCTACTTAAATGAAATAGATTCGAGAAAACTAAATCCGCCCTACTGCCTCCTGCTACTGCCACTTCTAAAGACAACTATTACAATTTACTTTTACTAAAATAATGAATTACGTTGCTTTGGAAACCGGACTATATAAGTTAAACCCTCAGGAATATTTTCTTTTTATATAAATAGTATAGCAGCAACCACTCAAGGGTAATTACTCCAATCACAATGACGACTTTACCGAAATCTCCTATTGGATTGGCAAGCCAGCCGAGGAGAAACTCAGAAGCGTGCCAAAAATCAATTATCCTGACACCCAGGTATATTGTTATTGAATTCAGTCCGATTACCTGAAAAAAGAATATCCAGCCTCTCCATTTTTTCACATCAATAATGTAATAGAAAGTAGCGATCAGGAGGAAGCTGATACCAGCCGTAAGAATGTTAAATGGAACAGTCCAGATATTTTTAATTATCGGATATACCGGTGAAAGTATAAGTGCCAATAATACCAGAATCATACCGGAAGTCAGCAGCATTATTGTCTTCTTACTCTGAGCGAATTCTTTATTTCGTAGAATAAACCCTGCAAAAGACCCCATCAGTGTAACGGAAGTTGCAGAGACTATACACAAAACGCCTTCGGGATCGTAGGTACCATATATCAATTTTCCTGGTAGAAAATGCTGGTCTATCCAGGCATTAATACTACCCTCGGGTGTAAAAACACCGGCGCCAAAACCCGGCACGGGAATGAGAAATTGAAACATTGCGATGCCTCCCAGAATTCCTATCAACCAGAATATTCTTGCTTTAAGCGTATGCGTGTTGATGACAATAAGCGCAGCAAAAAAGTAAGCTATTCCTATTTGTGACAATACACTTGGGTAGCGCATGTTGGAAAAACCATCTCTTAATGCTCCGTTATAAATAAATCCAAATAACACCAGCAGTACCATCCTTTTAAAAACTTTCCTGATCAGCACTGATTTTTCCGTACCTTTTTCCAGTCTGCTGGTCAGCGCGAAGGGAATTGCAACTCCTGAGATAAACATAAAAAGAGGAAAGATCAAATCTTCGAAATGGAAACCTTCCCAGGGGACATGATGCATTTGATGCGCGAGCACTTCTACCCAGCCCCATCCTGTTGCTTTTGAAAGAGCGCCTATTAAAGCTCCTCCACCAATAATCCAAAACATATCAAATCCCCTCAGGGTATCCAGAGAATACAACCTATCCTTTGATTTGGATTTTAAATCTGTTGTCATATTTGTTGTTTTAAATGACTTAAAAAATAAAGGCAAAATTTATATGTTTTTTTCATAACAATCTCCCTTTTCAACACTTATTATACTCAGGATGCTACTAATCTGACTATCCGTATTGTATATCTCTAAAACCACATTCCATTCATAGAAATTAATTTAAACAAATGATCCGGGGAAAATATACTATTCCCTCTTTATGATACCCAACGACAACAAATTTACACAGTGTAACTCGTGGCTAAAAATGATGGTGTTTAAAGGTTGTACTTGTCGAAAGATCGGGAAGTGAATTGACTCATTGTATTCTCAATTAGACGAAAATTGAATGGTTAATGCCTTAAAATGATTTTCTTACCATTAATTTAAAAATAATGAATAACTTAAAAGTTGCAATACATTGAAGAAATTGTTAAAATGAACCCCGATAATCATCAGAAAAATAGCCGGACGGAAATATCGTAAAATCGCAATTGAAATATGATATAATACCAATTAAACATAGATCGTCATGACGCTTCAGAATACATTATTAAACATTATCATTGATCCTACCTATTATTCAAAATGCTTTTCAGAGGCCTATAAAGTCTTAGCTTTAGATTGTACAAAACAAAATTTAGTTAATTCTTAATTTTTATAAAATATGCCCTTATACATGGATATTCATAAGATAGATTCAGATGATTTTTCTGTCGAAGAAGTTGCTAAAGCACATTGGAAAGATGTGTCCATACAAGCGCGATTTGGTGTTATCCAGAAAAAATATTGGGTGAATGTTGAGAATAAAACTATTTTTTGCTTAATGGAAGGCCCTAGTAAAGAAGCTTGTAATAATGTACACAAAGAGTCTCACGGTGGAACGGCCTGTAATATCATCGAAGTTTCTGATGATGAATTTAACCTTTTTTTAGGTGTTGGAAATAAAAATGAAAATGATTTAGCACAAACACCTTCTGGCGAAACAGATCTTGGTTTTAGAACCCTTTTAATGATTTGCACCAACGATTTTACCGGTAAATATAAACACTATACCAATCAAATACGTCGATTTATACAACATCGAAATGGCACCATCATATTACAACCTGATGACGCTATTATGGTCTCTTTCATTTATTCCACAGAAGCTTTAGCTTGTGCCGTTTCCATTTCTGATTTACTAAAATCTATTCCGGATAATTACGAATATAAATTAGCGTTGGTTACAGGAAAACCAGTAGATGAAGATAGCATGAATCTATTTGAAGATGCAAAGAAAAGGGTTCAACTTTTGACAAATGTTGGTTTAAAAAATACGATTTATATTGATGATTCTACAAAATCATTGTTAGATAAAGAGCCGGCTTCAACAAGTATGAATCTAAAAGATTTTAAAATTATTACAGGCGGAGACTTTACATTTCTTGATAAATTATTTGACATTCTTAATAGTGAATTGCACGAATCAGATTTTAAAAGTGACGAATTATATCAATCATTAGGTTTTAGCAAATCACAAGCTTACAGAAAGATAAAGTCCTTAACAGGAATGGCTCCGAATACACTTATCCAGGAATTACGATTGCAACAATCGCTCAGGGAAATAAAGAAAAATAACCAAACGGTAGCAGAAATCGCTTATGATTTAGGGTTTAATAGCCCGACGTATTTTACAAGAGTATTTAAAAAACGATTTGGCTTACTCCCTACCACCTTTTTAAATATTTCCACGAATTAACCACTTGTTCTTATTTTCTAAAAGAATCAATTGTACCATTTTTTGAACTAAAAGTTTCATTGAATCATCTATTTAATTTACAAATTTGGTGTGTAGAATCTTTAGAATCAAAAGATTTTATCATTTGTAAACCAATTAATTAACTACCATGAAAAATTTAGTAAAAAATTTGACCCCTTCAGTAATTGAAGAATTTGCCTTAAATCTAAGAGGGAAATTAGTGATGCCCACAGATGCCAGCTACAATGAAACACGAAAGGTGTATAATGGAATGATCAATAAACATCCGGGGATGTTTGTAATGTGTGTAGATGTTGCTGATGTCATTGCCTCAGTAAATTTTGGCAGAGAAAATAATTTATTAATCGCCGTAAGAGGAGGCGGTCACAATGGTGGCGGATTAGGCCTCTGTGATGATGGTATAGTGATTGATTTATCGGGAATTAAATTTATTCGTGTTGATACGTCTAACAACACCGTTCGGGTTGGCGGAGGAAACATTTGGGGCGAAGTTGATCATGCAACACATCCTTTTGGGCTTGCAGTCCCTGCGGGAATAATTTCTACTACAGGAGTGGGAGGATTAACACTTGGTGGTGGAGTCGGCCACCTATCGCGAAAATACGGACTAACAATAGACAATCTGTTAGAAGCAGATATGGTGTTGGCAGATGGTTCGGTTGTAACGGTCAGTGCCGATCAAAACAGTGATTTATTTTGGGCCATTCGCGGTGGTGGTGGAAACTTTGGAATCGTAACCTCCTTTAAATTCCAGGCACATCCTGTGAAAAATGTAATTGGCGGGCCAACCTTGTGGCCAATCGAAAAAACAGAAGAAATAATGGAATGGTATCACGAGTTCTTAAACAATGCACCCGATGATTTAAATGGCTTTATAACAACCATGATTATTCCCGGGCCTCCATTTCCGGAACATTTACATCTCAAACAGTTTTGTGGAATAGTTTGGTGTTATACAGGTGATCCAGATAAATTTCAAGAAATTTTCAAGCCTGTGAGGGATAAGAATCCGTTATTTGAACATGTAGGTGAAATGCCATATCCATCCATTCAAACCTTATTTGATGGATTAATGCCTCCCGGAATGCAGTGGTATTGGCGCGCAGACTTCTTCAATGAATTAGGACCTGAGGTTAGAGCTCAGCATTTGGAATTTGGCTCAAATATTCCCACACCACTTTCTCAAATGCATTTATATCCCATTAGCGGTGTAGCGAGCAGAGTTGGTGCTGAAGACACACCCTGGGCCTATCGTGATGCGAAATATGCCGGTGTAATTGTTGGAGTTTCCCCGTCACCTAATGATGTAGATAAGATCACCAACTGGTGTAAAGGGTATTGGGAAGCATTGCATCCATATTCATCAGGAGGAGCATATTCCAACTTTATGATGGTTGAAGGTCAGGAACGTGTACAAGCGAGCTATAAACACAATTACAATCGCCTGGCGGAAATCAAAAGAAAATATGATAAAAACAATTTATTTAGCGTGAATCAGAATATCAAACCTGCTAATTAATTTCCAGAATTAACTACTGGACGAGGGTTACAAACACGTTCATCACCCCTTTGAATAAGCAATCGCAACTGACGATGTACAGTTGCGATCGTTTTTTAATATTTACCACGTCATAAATTGTTCCAACTAAATGGGCCTGCAATAGGTTATCTTTGAAGCTTGAGTTTTTTCTTAAATTACCCGGACGATTTTCTTCAAAATTAATTAATTGTGTAATTCCGGATCCTTGTCAATATTTTTTGATTTTAGGATAGCCACTTTCGCCAATGAATTTCGGCGTTTATATTTTTAGTAAAACATCCACAGGAGATTTGATTGATTTTGAGGTTAGTGGGAATAGGGAAGTGAATGGTTTTTACGGGAGAAAATCAATCCCTCCATTTGCATCAACATAGATATAAAAATAGTTTTCTCACACTTTTCAGAATGCAAAATTATTTTATACATTTGCGCTTAGTACAGTATAGCACAGTAATGTGACACATCTTTTCTCATGACCATCTTAATAGAGCAATTATCAGAAACTCCAAAGTATATTCAAATCTCTGATTTGATTATCGAATCTATCAAATCCGGGGAGATTAAAAAAGGCTCTAAACTCCCGTCGATCAACGAAATATGCATCGAAAATAAGGTCGCCAGGGAAACGGTTGTTAAGGCATTTAATCAGCTAAAAGAAAAAGGATTAGTAGCCTCAGTCCATGGAAAGGGATATTATGTCGCATCCACTGATACGGGGATCTCAAACAAGGTTTTTCTTCTATTCGATACATTCTCTTCATATAAGGAGACATTATTTCATGCGATAAAAAGCGCTTTTGGAAACGAAACTATCCTGGATATCTATTTTCATCATTTCAACTATGAAGTGTTCAAAAATATCATCGCCACCCATATTGGGAATTATACCTCATATATAATATTGCCATTCGATCATAAGCGAATATCTGCGGCATTGGCAGCTATTCCCAAAGAGAAGCTATATTTACTGGACAGAATGCCGGCATATCTCAATTCGAATTTTTGTGGAATATTCCAGGATTTTGAAAATGATGTCAAGGAAATACTTTCTTCAATTGATGAGCAAATCAGAAAGTACAAATCATTGAATTTAATTTTTAGAAATACAATTACAGATCCTCCGAAAGAGCTGGAAAATGGATTTAGAACCTATTGTACTAAGTATAAAATTTCGCATAGGGTGAGCTATGATAAAATATCAACAAATGTCCAAAAGGGAGATGCTTTCATCGTCATTGATGATGAAGACCTTGTACAATTGGTAGAGGCAGCAAAATTATTCAGTTATGAAATAGGGAAAGATATTGGGATTATTTCATACAATGATACGCCGTTAAAAAAAGTGGTAGGCAATGGAATATCAGTGATATCTACAGATTTCAAACTAATGGGGGAAGGTATTGTAGAAATGATAAATGAAAACAATCATTCAGCTAAAAGAAATAAAACAACATTTGTAAATAGAGGATCTTTTTAAATCAAAACTTTTTGAACGATGAATTCTAAAGAACGCATATTGACAACTTTAAATCACCAACAGCCCGATAAAATTGCGGTTGACTTTGGGGGCACACCTGTTACGGGCATTCATGTGCTTGCCATTGAAAATATCAGAAAACATTATGGTCTGGAACAAAAACCAATTCGGGTAATCGAGCCATACCAGATGCTCGGTGAAATCGATGATGAGCTCATGGAGATCCTGGGCGTGGATGTTATCGGCCTTAGCCCGGGCAATAACATGTTCGGTATAAAAAATTACGGAGAATTGAAGGAATTTAAAACTTTTTGGGGACAGACAGTGCTGATGCCCAAGGACTTTAATACCACAATTGATGAGAATGGTGATCTACTCATATATCCCGAAGGTGATACTTCTGTTGGTCCAAGCGGTAAAATGCCCAAATCGAGCTATTTCTTTGATGCGGTCATCAGGCAGGAACCAATCTTAGAATCTATGCTTGATCCGGAAGATAATCTCGAAGAATTTGACCCTATTTCCGAAGAAGATCTTGCATATTGGAAAGCTGAAGTTGATAATGTAAAAGACAGTAGTAAGGCGATCATTGCAAATATGGGAGGAACCGCATTTGGAGATATTGCGCTGGTCCCCGGACTAAACCTGAAAAAACCCAAAGGTATCAGGGATGTAGCAGAGTGGTATATGTCAGTCATCATGCGACCGGATTATATACATGAGATATTTGAAAAGCAAAGTGAAATTGCATTGGGTAATTTGCAAAAATTCTATGAAGTTGTAGGAAATAACATCCATGCCATCTTTATGTGCGGAACCGATTTCGGAACCCAGGATTCACAATTCTGCGGACTTGACACGCTGGAGGAAATGTACCTCCCCTACTACAAAAAGCTGAATGACTGGATTCATAACCATACTGAATGGAAGACTTTCAAACATTCTTGTGGTGCTGTAGAGCCATTTATCAATTCATTTATTGACGCGGGTTTTGATATATTAAATCCAGTTCAGATCAATGCAAAAGGCATGGAACCTCAGCATTTGAAAGATGCCTACGGAGATAGAATCACATTTTGGGGCGGCGGTGTCGATACACAAAAAGTGCTGTCATTTGGAACACCCGAAGATGTAAAAAAGCAGGTTCAGACCCAATGTGAAATTCTTTCAAAAAACGGGGGATTCGTATTCAATACTGTACACAACACCCAGGCGACTGTTCCAATAGAAAATATTGTGGCCATGCTGGATACGCTGAAGAATTTTAACTAAATCTTAAATTAAGTGATGATGGTTTCAGAAAACGCTTTTGTCAGAAACAAACGATTAAGCAAGCAAAATAAAGTTTACTACAAGGAAAGTGGTTTTCTCATTGCCGAAAAACTATTATCTGAACAGGAAATTGCTGAAATCAAGAATGAATCTATTGAGATATTTCGTGGAAAAAGAGGAGATATTGAAGGAATTATAAAATCTGACGACAGCGCTTCCGATTTTGAAATCCTGAAAAATTACATAGCAATTCATTTTCCACATAAGATTTCCCCGGTGATTCTCGAATATGTAAAACATCCATTGATCTCGAATATTTTAACAAAAATTATTGGCCCGAATGTCAAAAGCATGCAAAGTATGCTGTTTGTGAAAGGCCCCGGAAAACCGGGACAATCATGGCATCAGGACGAATATTATATTCCTACCAGGGACAGATCGCTCACTGGAGTATGGATCGCAGTTGATGATGCTGAAATAGAAAACGGGTGTCTTTGGGTGATTCCTGACTCTCATAAAAATATGCCCATCAAGCACAGAATACCCTATAATGGTGATCAATATGGTGATGTTGATCTGTGCGAGCTCAATCCATTTTCTGAAAATGACGCAATACCCGTTGAGGTAAAAAAAGGTGATGTCGTATTCTTCAATGGCTATCTTTTTCATTCATCACTTAGAAACAAAACAAGCGACAGGTTTAGGACTGCACTCGTTTCGCACTACATGAGCGCGGAGTCAATGTTACCATGGAATTGGGACAGCAGGCTGGAATTAAAAGAGGATATGAGGGATATCCTCATGATTGCAGGAAAAGACCCTTACGAGCATAAAGGGATCAGCAATCTGACATATCCATATTTGCGGCAGGAAAAAGTTATCATTATAAAAGAATCATAAATGAAACCGACATGTCTTCCTGTCTGCCGACAGGGCCGGAGCAATTTAATGGCACTCAAGGGCAGGATTATTTGCCTCAGTAAATAGCAAACTTTAATAAAATAAACAGATGAAAATAAAATTTTTCTGTCCCTATTGGGGCTCCGAAAATCTGTCGATAGACAGATTTTGCGAAAATGTAAAAAATGAAGGTTTTGATGGAATTGAAATGGGATTGCCATCGGACAAAAACAAAAAGAATGAGATTATTAAAACATTCGAAAAATTCAATTTAGAATTCATCGCTCAACATTGGGAAACACTGGATCCCGATTTCAATAATCACAGAAAAATATTGGCTCATCATTTGGAAAACATGGCTGACTCCCCTGCCCTATTCATCAATTCCCAGACAGGTAAGGATTATTTTACTTTTGATCAAAATATGTCTTTAATAGATATTGCCGACAAGGTTTCCTCAAAAACCAAAATGAAAATATTGCATGAAACCCATAGGGGAAAATTTAGCTTTGCAGCACACATTACCAGACAATTCCTGGAAAAACTCCCGAATCTGAGAATCACGCTCGATATATCGCATTGGTGCAATGTCTCGGAAACATTCCTTGAAGACCAACAAG
The DNA here is from genome assembly GCA_024280115.1 of Bacteroidota bacterium. Classification (GTDB taxonomy): domain Bacteria; phylum Bacteroidota; class Bacteroidia; order Cytophagales; family Cyclobacteriaceae; genus JAAUQL01. The sequence goes on from JAJRQT010000059.1 coordinate 27,933, forward strand.
ATGCCGTTGACCTGGCGCTCCGGCGAACAGATCATATTCACTCCCGTGTTGGTTATCCACAAGGGGCGCAGATCCCGGATCCACGAGCGCCTGAATGGCAGGAGGCCCTTGAAATTCATGCCAGCTGGTGGGACAGGGTAGTTGAGCTAAAGAAGAATAATGGAGCAAATGAATTTACTATAACAACTGAATTTGGCCCGCCACCATATTTAGTATTGATGCCATTTACGCGTCAGCCATTAGCCAGCCAATGGGAAATTAATGTGCATATGATGAATTTGCTGAAAGCCCACTATGATAAAATGATAGAATGACCAAATCAAAATAATGTCTGTACGCAGTAAGCAGATCTTTCAACGTATATACCAGAAGAAACATTTAAATTATGACAAAAACACAACTTTTTGAACAGCTTTGCTCCGGGAATCATCCTGACGATAGAACCCTCTTTCGTCCAATCCTCATGCATTTTGCTGCACGGTTTAATGACAAAACCTATGGCGAATTCGCGTCAGATCACAAAACACTGGTAGAATGCAACCTCAGAGCCATGGAGCATTTTGACCTCGATATGGTGGGACTCATCTCCGATCCATACAGGGAAACTTCCGCTTTCGGAGCAAATGTAACTTTCCCTGATGAGGCAGTTCCCATTTGTCAGGAAATTATAATCAAATCCATAGAAGATGTAAAATCACTCAAAACTCCGGATGTTTACAAATCTGAAAGAACCCTTGACCGGATAAAAGGTGCCGAACTTTTTCAAAAGGAGCTAAAAGGAGCTGTGCCCATGATCGGCTGGATTGAAGGTCCATTGGCGGAAGCCTGTGACCTTGCAGGCATAAGCAACATGCTGATGTATTTGATGACCGATCCGGATTTTAGTAATATCCTCATGGATAAATGCGTGATCACCGCGAAAGATTTTGCTAAAGCCCAGATTGAGGCCGGCTGCCAGATCATTGGAATTGGCGATGCCATATGTTCGCAGATCGATGCATTTACCTATGACAATTTCGTCAAAGAAAGGCATGGAGATATTATCAATTTTATCCATGAATGCGGAGCTAAGGTCAAACTGCATATCTGTGGAAATATCACACATTTATTGCCTTCTATAAGTAAATTAGGTGTAGATATATTAGATCTTGATTATCAGATAGATATGGATATCGCTTATGATGTTTTAGGCCCTGAAGTGATCAGGTGTGGTAATATAGATCCTGTATTGGTTGAAGAGAGATCTTCCGATGAGATTTTTGAAGCGACAAAAATATTAGTTGAAAAAGAGAAAGGTAGAAAATTCATACTTTCAGCAGGTTGTGAAATCACGGTTAACACTTTACATGAGAATTTAATGGCCATGCGAAAAGCATCACTTTATTAGTATTACAACAATAAGGTAGGGCATTAATTAGAGCCTGTCTATGAGGTCACCTTGTTTGCCATGGGCTGTGTTTTCACTGCCCATACCATGGCTGAATAAAGGTTTGTGAGGACACAAACCTTGGCAGCGGGGAGTTTATGGACAAACATTAATTAAATGGAAATCAAACTTGAAGAATCTGATAGGATTTCCCTGGATAATTTAAGTTAACTTTGAAGAGTTTTAACATCTGATTAAATTGAACATTTTTATAGAAATACAAAGGCAATATGCTAATTGCTTGAAGAATAAATGATATGGGAAAAATAGTAGATCAAATAAAAGCTGGAAAAGTATTGGTTTCCGATGGAGCCTGGGGCACTTTTCTGCATGCAAAAGGATTGAAGGCCGGAGAATGCCCGGAATTATGGAACATCACCCATGCTGAGGATGTAGTGGATATAGCCAGAGGATATATTGATGCGGGCTCAGACATGGTTGAAACAAATAGCTTTGGTGGAAGTAGGTTTAAACTGGCAAACTACGGGCTCGGGGACAGGGCATTTGAGTTGAACAAAGCAGCAGCCGAGCTATCTAGAAAGGCAGCAGGAAAAGATAAATATGTGCTTGGATCCATAGGACCTACCGGTAAAATATTAATGATGGGTGAGGTAACACCTGAAGATTTGTATGATGCTTTCAAAGAGCAGGCCATGGCTCTTGAAGCGGGGGGCGCCGATGCCATCATGATTGAAACAATGACGGATATCGAAGAAGCAATTCAGGCAATTAAAGCTTCAAAGGAAAATACCAAATGCGAAGTGTTTTGCACCATGACTTTCGATAAAACCGTCAATAACGATTTTCGTTCCATGATGGGGGTCTCCCCTACTGATATGGTCAACCAGATTATTGATGCCGGAGCTGAACTGATTGGAGCCAATTGTGGCAATGGCATTAAAGACATGGTCAGTATTGTAAAGGAAATCAGGGAAAATGATGCTGAAATCCCTGTTTTAATCCATGCAAATGCTGGAATGCCTATATATCAGGATGGGCAAACGGTATTTCCTGAATCTCCGGATGAGATGGCCGGTGTGACCAAAGAACTAATTTCAGCGGGAGCAAATATTGTTGGAGGATGTTGCGGTACAACCCCTGCTCACATTGCTAAAATTGTAGAAATTGTACGACATTAACATGAAATTAAAAAGGCAACAATTTCATATTATTGATTTTTTTAGTAAAAAAACGATTCGAAACTAAGGAATTGCTAAATTGGCTGGCTGATGTTGACAGGCTATGCTTATCATGAACAGGATTGACAGCCTTTAATAAAACTGATTACCATGGATGAAGGATTTAATCTTTCGGAGTTTAATAGAAATTACAAGGAATTTGCAAGATAATGGAGCTACAGGAATACAATTACCGGTTTGATGAGTTGGAGGTGAGTACCGATATTATAGAAAAATTTATGGGTTACGAACCGGGAAATTCGCCGGAACCAATTCCTCAAATGATTGACGAGGTATTAACTATTGCCCAGGACTATTGCGACATCAAAGGGGGGTATGTGATTCAAAATGATGTTGACATCAACAGGGAAGATAAGATCCTTCAAATAAATGGAACTGCATTTGACATCAAAAAGATCATTACCAATCAATTGAGGAAAATGGATGATATCGCGCTGTTTGTTTGCACTGCCGGAGCGGGAATTGGAAATTATTCAAAAGAATTGATGCATGATGGTGATTTTATAAAGGGATATATCGCGGATGTGGTTGGTTCTGAAATTGTTGAATCCGCCATGGATAAAATTCAAAATGATCTGGAGCAGCACTTGGAAACCAAAGGTCTTCATATTACAGACCGTTACAGTCCGGGGTATTGTGGTTGGAGTGTTGGCGAACAGCATAAGCTATTTTCTTTTTTCCCGGATAATTTTTGCGGCATCACGCTTACTCCTTCCTCTCTGATGCAACCAATCAAATCAGTCAGTGGTGTGATTGGCATAGGTCTTGATGTGAGGAGAAAGGGCTACGTCTGCAATATGTGCGATATGGTCAACTGCATTTACAGGGAAAAGAGGCATACCAAAAGAGCCGACCGTTGCTGAGTATCATTATCCTTACAGCATACTTACCAGCAGCACATAAATCATTTCTCAGCATTGTAGGATACTGATCCAAATTTAAATATCTCGGATTCTGTCCTGGCATTTTTCAGAAGATTCTTCAACTCTTCAAGCTTTTCAGGCTGGTCCTTTGCCAGGTCATTTTCTTCGCCCGGATCATTATTCAAATTATACAATTCGTAAGGTTTTCGGGGTTCTTTATTCACATTGTACTGAACAAGTTTCCAATCTCCTTTGCGCAGGGCCTGACGTCCTCCCCTTTCATGAAATTCCCAATACAGAAAGTCGTGTTCCTTTTGTGGTTCTTGAAGCAAAGTGGGCAAAAAGGAAATTCCATCAATATTTTGAGGTATGTCAACTCCAATGATTTCTGCAACAGTGGGCATCACATCCCAAAAAGCAGAAACATGATCTGTTTGAGTTCCAGCTTTAATTTTACCTGGCCACCAGGCAATCATAGGCACCCTGATACCTCCTTCGTAAAGATCGCGCTTGTAACCTTTTAAAATTCCGTTGCTGTCAAAATAATCAGGATCTGCCCCACCTTCCATGTGTGGGCCATTATCAGAGGTGAATATGATCATCGTATTTTTATCCAAACCAAGCTCCTTTAGCTTTGCTACCAGTTCTCCCACCTGATCATCCAGGTAATTGACCATTGCAGCAAATGCGGCATGAGATTCGGGTTGTGATCCGTACGGTCCTAATTTATAATTCTCACCGTCATCAACACCTTTATAAGACTTTTCAGGCAGAAATTTTCCCCTGTATTTTTCTATATAATTCTCAGGTGCAAACAGCTCAGCATGAGGTATAGCAGATGGATAAAACATGAAAAATTTATTGTCTTTATTCTCTTCTAAAAACTTCAATGCTTGCTGATGAATCAGTTCTGGTCCATAAGTACCTCTGCCTTGTCCCGCATTATTTGCCAGAATTATTTTATCCTGATTGTGCCACATGTGAAAAGGGTAATAATTATGAGCAATACGTTGACAATTATATCCATAAAACTCATCGAATCCCTGTTTATTCGGGTCACCTTCAGAACCGGGATATCCCAATCCCCACTTACCAAATGCGCCTGTCACATAGCCTGCTTCCTTGAACATTTCCGCCATGGTATAGGTATCTGCAGGCATTGGCCACTGGCCTTCGGGTTTCCACTCTTTATTGCCCCTGATGGGCGTATGACCGGTGTGCAGCCCAGTCATGAGTGAAGATCTGGAGGGAGCGCATACAGTTGAACCGGCATAATGCTGGGTGAATCTGACGCCTTCAGAGGCAAGCCTATCTATATTCGGTGTAGAAAAGTGCTGTTGACCATAAACGCTTAAATCTCCATAGCCCAGATCATCTGCCAAAATGTATATAATATTCGGCTTAGGTTCATTTTGCTGATTTTCTGCATTTTTATTACTACAACCAACAAAAATTGATATTGAAATAACAACAATAAAATAGCTTGCTTTCAGTTTAATCATGATTATATATTTAGTATAAAGCTCTCTATAAAAATAATTCATTAAAAGTAGTAATTACCTTTAAATAGGTAACTGTTTAATTCCTTTATTTGGGCAATTTGTAATTAGAATATTGGCCATATTGAGTTGATTATTAAATTCATTCAGTATTAAAATTTTGTTTTACTTGTCATGAACTACTATTATTTATACAATTTCGCTGCATTAGTAAATAAACACTATGGTCAAGAATTATAATATCTTACATTTGTGTTTCATTTTAATGTAATAATCATGAGTAACGGAACAGTAAAATTTTTCAACAATGCTAAAGGTTTTGGATTCATCACTCCAGATGATGGTAGTAAAGATGTATTTGTCCACAAGAACGATTTAGTCGATCAAATAAGAGAAGGAGATAAAGTAAGCTATGATGTAGCGGAAGGTCAAAAAGGATTGAACGCAGTAGATGTTAAAGTAATTTAATCATTACGATTTAACTTCTTTGCATTGGAAAACCCTATCAAATATGATAGGGTTTTTTAAAATGTTTTAGAATTAGAGCATATTTGATTGATATTTTTAAAGGGTTTACCATTGCGTAATAATTAATAAAATTTATGAAAATTAATTATTTCATCTTTTTACGCAGATTAATTATGTTGTTTCTGATTGCGACATTTCTTTTTTGTGGAACCATTTCCAGCCAGGCACAATCCCAGAAAAGCCAGCAGTGGGGCGAATTACATACCCGCAACATGATATCAAACGAGATTGGTTTGCCAAAAACATTCAACCCTAAGACAGGAAAGAATGTAAAATGGTCTGTATCAATAGGAAGCCATGGTTATGCAACGCCAGTGATATCTGGTGGCAAAGTACTGATAGGGGCAAATAATGCAGACGAGCGCGATCCTCGCCATAAAGGAGACAGGGGAGTTTTACTCTGCCTGAACGAATCAGATGGCAGCCTTAGTTGGCAATTGGTTGTTCCCCGAATACAAGGAGAAAGATGGGACGATTGGCCAATGATTGGCATTTGCTCTCCACCAACGGTTGAAGGCAATCGAGTTTATGTACTTACAAATCGTTCAGAGGTGCTTTGTCTCGACTTAAATGGTCAGGCTGATGGAAACGATGGACCTTATCAGGGAGAGAATTGGCACATGACTCCCAAAGGTGAACGTACTTATGAAGTAACTTTGAAAGATGCAGATATAATCTGGTCATATGACATGCGACTGGAATTAGGGATGTGTCCACACGATTCGCCACATGCATCTATTTTGTTAGATGGTAACAATCTGTATCTAAATACTTGCAATGGCGTTGATCACCGGCATCTTGAGACTGCATGTCTTAATGCTCCAAGTTTGATTGCGCTTGATAAAAATACAGGAAGACTGATTGCAAAAGACAATGAGAATTTTGGGCCACGAATATTTCACTCCTCATGGTCTTCTCCTTCATTAGGAGAAGTCAATGGTCAAAAATTGCTATTTTTTGCAGGTCCCGATGGAATTGTGTATGCTTTCGAAGCGCTCTCCCAATCAGTGTCACGCGAACAAGTTCAATTGTTCAAAAAAGTCTGGCAATTCGACTGCGACCCCGCTGCACCAAAAGAAAATATTCATGATTACCTGAGAAACCATGATGAAAGTCCGGTTAATTTTATGGGTATGCCTGTGTTTTATAAAAATCGCATTTATGTAACTGTGGGCGGTGATATCTGGTGGGGTAAACGTGAAGCATGGTTAAAATGCATTGATGCCTCAAAAAGCGGTGATATTACTGAATACGGAGAAATCTGGTCGCATCCGCTGGAACGTCATTCAGTTGCAACACCGGCAATCTCAAATGGGCTTGTATATGTGACAGACTGTGGCAAAAACCTGCATTGCATTGATGCTGAAAACGGAAATTCTTACTGGACACACCAACTTAAACAAGACTCATGGAGTTCTGCTCTTGTTGCGGACGAGAAAGTTTATGTTGGTTCTCGAGGCAGTGATTTTTGGATACTTGATGAAGGAAAGGAAAAAAACGTACTGGATTCGATAAAATTAGACAGTCCAATTCATTCAACGCCTGTTGCCGCAAATGGTGTACTTTATATTTCTACAACGAATCGACTTTACGCAATAGAACAAACCAAATAAATTTGGTATTCAATTTTTTCAATTAAAGTTCAAAAATATCGCAGGTTTCCACCGCGCATATCTAAGCTCCCTTATACACAAATCTATAGCTCTCTAAATACTATCTGGTTGTAAATTTAATATGCCATCTTTCAGACCAGAAAGTTGCTGCTATAGCCATCTCCCTCCAGCCTCAATAACGCCATAAACTTAAACATGTTTTTTACTTCCTCTCCCTTTATCCTCTCCAGAGAGGAACAATTGGAGCTTAAGTTTATTGCATTCCCTACCTCCTGCCACTGCTACTTGCCACTTCGCAAGATGCCTTTAACAGATATTCAATCCAGATATGCCCTAAGATCGCTCAACATCTCCTCCACTTCCTCTTTTCGTAGCGCAAATACCTCATCCCGTTTCACATTATTTGAGTACTGGTCCCAGTGTTTTTGAGCTTTCTTTATCACTCTTGGTGTGATATTAAAATCTTTATGGTCAAGTAGGTCTTTTGCTACCATAGAGACCTTATAGCTCCCGAAAAGATACATTTTAAACAACTCAACATATTTATCACTTACATCAAAACCTTCCAGTGCCATCAATAAATCACCTGCGATGTTATCATTTTCCTTATTTTTAATAGCTTCCAATAGTGGCAATAATGCTTCGCTATTATTCTCTACTAATCCCAACGTTCTGGCCGCCATAATTCGTGATTCCAGATATGGGTGATTAAGCAGCTCGATCATAGCTTTAACAACACTTTCATTCCCAATTCGTCCCAATGCATCTGATGCTTTATACGCATTGTCGTTAAGTTCCCCAGAAAGTTGTTCTACATATGTTGTGATGTCTATGGTCATTTTTATATGCTCTAATATGCGGTTCAAAAATACGTAATTATCATGATTTATGACCTTTGGATTCAGGACAGACCTTAGTACATAAAATATTAGATGCATCCGTGAAAAACCGTGATGTGGAAGATTTTAAGGAAATGGCAGAAGATTTTCCGGTTTATCTCTCAAAAATGCTTGGAGGAGTAAACTATCCTCCCCTCCTATTATAAATTCTATGCAAATGTGTCCTCCCCACCTCCAGGTATGTTGGCAAGCTATCGCTCTATAATTCTACTTAACATAATGTATTGATTTTTAAGTCTCATTTTGACTCATTTAGATTAATTCAATATTTACCACTATCTCAATACCATTTGATATATCTCTTATTTCATTTACCGTAAAAATTATGAGTGCCCCGTTTTCATTTTCGTGATTATCAATATTCATAAGCGCTGAAATCGCTTTTAATTCTTCCGATGTTTTATTGGCAAAGAAAAAATAAATTTTAACTTGATCTGTTATTTTGGAGTAGATTAACCCTTGAAAATCACATCAAGATGGTATTCCAAAAATTCTTTTTTAGGAAGGAATCGTTCAGGTAATTGAATTTTGGCGCCATTTAATTCGGAAAAAAATCTACTATAAAAGTCTTTACCCGCACTTTTATTTAAGGCTTTAGATAACAATATCTTATGTTTTGTTGATATGCCAATATACCCTTTATCAAATGCCTTATCATACAATACAGATAAACAAATACCATTTTCCGGATTAAGACGCTCATTTTCATTCACAGACCAGGGAACAATATGACTTGCAATAAGTAATTCGGTGATGTCAATACCGCTAATTGAACATTTCCCAACGTAATTTGTGAGAATTATTTGTCTGAAAACGCTCTGATTAACCCTGGTTTTAACCTCTCTGAATTTTGTTTCTCCTTTTAAATCTGAAATATCTCTTAATGACTCAGCATATTTACTTTCAATGGATTGATTTTCCAATTCAGCTAAAATTCGTTCACTTTCAAATAATAAATCATCTCTATTGGTTGCAAACTCATCCCAGATAGGTTGGCATTGTTTGGCTCCTCCTGGTAAACCAGAAACTCCTCTTGCTTGATGATAAGGATCTATGCTGGCAAAATTTGTCAAACGCATTGCAACTGAACTTGGGGTCCGGCCTATTAGATTGGCGAGACGAATAATGTCAGGGTTACTCCGATGCATTTTGCCGAAAGGAAGCTTCAAGTACAAATTAAAAGATAAGATTAGTTCCTCTTTTGACCAGTTTCTACGCTTCATTTTGTTAAATAACAATTTCAGGTTTAGTATTCTTTCCTTTTATCCGGCTCATATTGTAACTTCTTATTTCAGATTCGTGAACGTCAGCCGTTTCTATTGCTTACTAATAAATCTTTTACATCAATATCCAGAATATTGGCTATCCTATTCAAGTCTTCAAGACTGGGCTGTCTTCGATTCTGAACATAGGAATTCACCATGTTATAACTCTTGCCAAGTTTCTCAGCTAACCATGTTTGCTTTATTCCTTTCTCTTCTAATACTGCCTTAATCCTATTCATCAACTCTTAAATTGATTGAATTCGAATATAACAAAATGTAATATAAATATCTCACTGAATGAGATATAAATATTATATAAAATGATGCTTCCACACAATTTTGGATAGTTTAAAAAAGCTAAAAATTAAAATCTCTCGGTTCGCCATTTTTTTCTCTACCGATCAATATGTGTTCTTTCCACCATGTGGAGTTGTCAAAACTATAGCTTTCTTCCTTTTCCTGAGTCAGCTGGATGCCCGAATTTTTTTTCATCAAATATTCCTCATGAATTGTTGGTAATATATCTGCCACCATGGCATTTTTATGATTTATGGCAGCGAAGTAGAGCGCTTCCTTCCAGTCAGCACCGGCATCAACGGGCACAGTTTCAGGGCTTATATCTCTCAAATATTCAAATGCCCAGCTGAAAACAGGGTCAGGTGTTTCCCTAAGCCACTTCCACCAGTCTTTGATAAAATTGACCGTCTTTTTATCTCCAAATTGCTCTCCAAATTTTATCAGATCCTCATCGGTGGCTGATATGTAGGGCTTTTCCTCTTTTACCTTTTCAGAGGAATCATCATTATTCTTTTCTTCTCTGGACAGTTTTATATATTCCATTTCCTTTTGTCCGCGGATATCAGGGAGTAGTATGTACTGATTGCCTGTCTGCTTATTGTGGTAATCGAAATAATCTATCTCTTGCACGTAATCCATCTTCAGGCTTTCATAGTATGGATAGACAGCATACATGGAGCTATACATGATATCCTGCTGCTTTCGTCGTAAAAAATTTTGATAAAACAGGATGTCCTCTTTAGAAATACGCGAAATATCATCGTAATCCAGGATTTTTTTGGAAATACGTTTAAAATCTTTCGTTACTTCAATTCCTTGCAAACCGGTCACTTGTTCTGCCCTCCATTGGCACTCCAGATCAAATAGTTTCTTCAATTGAATTTCCTTCAAACGCTCCCATGCATCGTCCTGGTATTCGCTTAATGTACGCTCCTCTTGGTATTTTGTATAGTCCCCATATACCTCCAGGTTTGCTTTATGATTGGCATACCGCTTTAAAAAAGAGGCTACCGAAGATACGTTGTATTGTTCGAAATATGTCTTGTATCGCTCATCTTTACTCATTTCTTCTGCCATACGCTCGGTGGCTGCCTTTACTTTTTTTCTATTTTCCTCTTTCATACATTCAATTTTGTACTCAAATAAGTCGCTAAAACTTTCTGATGAATGATATCATCTTATGCTAATTATGTGCAAAATATAAGATTACATTGTGTTTATAAACGTAGTTTTGCAAAAAAGAAATTGTATGCTCTCCAATAATGATATTCTGAAAAAACTGCGGGTTGCACATAAACTCCGTACGGAAGATATTGTCGATATTTTGAAGTTGGTTAATTTTAAAATTTCAAAGGGTGCGCTGGGTGACTTGTTCCGCAATGAAGACCATCCCAAATATGTGGAGGCTGGGGATCAGATCTTGAGAAATTTTCTAAATGCACTAATTATTCATTTGCGTGGACCCCGTCCTGATAAGAAGGAAAAAATGCCTTAATACAACCTACTGCCTACTGCTACTGCTACTGCCTCCTGCTACTGCCTCCTGCTACTGCCTCCTGCTCCTGCCTCTTGCCACTTCAATTCAATCTGCAATAATCAGTTTAAATATTCAAATATCTCAATGGATTCTCTTCTGCAATTTTATCCCACAATTTCTCACCCAAAAATCCCCTGAGGTCCATGCCAAATTTGCGTTCGGAACCTTCGATCTCAGTCATATAATAATCCGTCCCAAACAACACATGTTCCCTGATATCTTCATTTGTCTCCAAAAAGGTTTTGAGCACTGCAAATAAATCCGTCCGTACCAATGTATAGCTCACATCGGTATATACATTTTTGAATCGTTTGTCTTTGATCAGTTGATTGACCTTGTACAGCCATGTATTTTCCAGCTCCTGATGCCAGGATTCTTTTAGATATTTATCCCATTCACCTGAACCTCCATAGTGCGCAAAGCATATCTTTAAATCCGGATATTTTTCGAGTATGGGTAAATACTGATCCGGATTGGTATAAACATCCGTGAATTCACTATTTTTTTGCTTTTGGTGCAATATACCTTGGGGATCGGTCATTCGCTCATTTGTCAGTTCACCTCGATAATACACCCCTCCTCTTGTACAATGGGTCATGATGGGTATCTGATTTTTTTCGGCGTATTCATAAACTCCATCAAGACGCGGATCGGCAGGAAAATACCCAATTGCCGGATATAATTTGATTCCGGTAAAATTGTGTTCTTCAATATATTTTTTTACAATATCCAGGACATTTTCACGATCTGGATGTGCAAATACAAAAGGATAAATATTGTTGGGGTGTTGCTGCTTTAGTGCCGCCAACTGATCCAGTTGAGTAGTGAATTTTTCCGGCACCTCTCCTGCTTCCATAAATTCCATATCCATGGATAAAACAACGAATTTTGTCCCTGTGGGATAAAAACCCTGTAAGTGCTTAAAGATAGCTGCCTGGTTTCCTATCCCGGATATTTTTTGAAAGTTGTAGTATTTTTTTATAAGGTAGGAAGCTCCTTTAAATTTTACTTTCTCCAAAAACTTCGACATTCCCGGAGTTACAGCAACCTTTGCAATGGATTTCACAAAACCTGGCAAAAAGTTCTCCGGGATGTGGCTTTCGTTGAAAATATGTGTGTGGCAGTTGATCATAGCGGTTGTCTATTAAATAAGTACAGTATGCGGTGAGAAATTGCAATAATTATATGATAAAAGCAATTTTAATAAAAATTAGAATTACTTGAAATGGTGGACATTTAATTCTAAAACAACCATTTTATTAAATGGTACAGAAGTCCAAAAGGGGTCGTCGTTACAAAAGCATGTGGTCCGGAAGAATAACCATTCTTAAGGTATTCCTGAACCTCAGGGAATTTTTTAGCATGTCGAAAAATTGGCTTTACTTTTAACTTCCAATACATACCGTACACTAAGATAAAGCCCGTACAAATTCCTATTCCTACAACAATTAAAAAGGTAATTGAATCATAATTAACTGGAAAGAAAATGTAAATAAGACCTGGGATAATAATGATTGTTAGTAGTTTAATTCCCAGTGCTATCAAATGCACTTTTCTGGCATATTTACTCCTGGGCACTTCAACATACAATGAATCATAACCGATTGAACCGGTTGGTCCTATCCCACCGACAATTTTTCCGGTTTTATGCAATGTATAATCATAAGGCTTTCCATCTGCCGGTAATGATAATTTGAAAAAACAGTTTTCTTCTTGCATAACTCAGGGGTTTATCGGGTAAAATGTTATAGCAGGAATGATTAACCAAAAGATTCATGGGGTTGAGGTTTTAATATTTACAATCAAGCTCATTCAGGTTTGCAAACATATGATTGATTGTCATCATATATCAAAGGAGATATTTTAACCTTAATTGAATAAATTCCGGCAAAACCAGGATATCTCATGATTGGTAATAAATCAACATACTCTTGGGCAGAGTATGCGGTTATTAAGAATCAGAAATTGAGCAAAAGGGAACTACCCCGGGAATTTTGATTATCCGAGGTAGGTTCTTAAAGCTTTGCTTCGGGAACTATGCCGGAGCCTCTTGGTTGCTTTTTCTTTTATCTGTCGCACACGCTCCCTGGTAAGGCCAAATCGCTCACCAATTTCTTCCAGTGTCATTGCATGCTTTCCGTTGAGCCCGTAGTAATAAGAAATTACATCGGATTCACGATGATTTAATGTGGATAGGGCGCGCTGCACATCTCTGCGCAAGGAATCTTCCATCAATCCTGAATCCGTATTGTCAACCTGATTATTTTCTAATACATCGAGCAGACAATTGCCTTCTCCTGATACAAATGGTGCATCCATTGAAACCTGACGGCCTGAAATTTTCATGTTGTCAGCCACCTCTTCCGTGGCTATTTCTAACACATCAGCCAATTCTTCAGGAGACGGATCTCTTTGATATTTTTGCTCCAAATCGGAAAATGTCCTCGAAATTTTATTGAGAGAGCTTACGCGGTTCAGAGGAAGCCTCACAATCCGCGATTGTTCCGCCAATGCCTGCATAATAGATTGTCGAATCCACCATACTGCATATGATATAAATTTAAAACCACGGGTTTCGTCAAATCTTGAAGCGGCTTTGATAAGACCGAGATTCCCTTCATTTATAAGATCACCAAGCGTCATGCTGCTATTTTGGTATTGTTTAGCAACAGAAACAACAAAACGCAAATTGGCCTTTGCCAATTTCTCCAGTGCTACCTGGTCGCCCTCACGTATTCTTCGCGCAAGGTTCACTTCTTCTTCGGCTGTTATCAAATCGACCTTGCCAATCTCCTGCAGATATTTATCGAGAGACTGACTTTCTCTGTTCGTGATTTGTTTTACAATTTTTAACTGCTTCATTCTTATTGGTTTCTCTTAATTAATACTGATAATTGCACTATTGTTACTATATTTTTTCACACTATCTTTATCTTTTCCCAATCGTATGAATGTGAATAACACAGAATAATTAATTCTTATTCAGCAATCTTACGTTAATAGCACTCATGCCTTTTTTACCTTTTTCCACATCAAATTCTACGTGATCATATTCACAGATCTCATCGATCAGGCCGGAAGAATGTACAAAAATATCTTCTCGTGATTCTGAAGACTTGATAAAGCCAAAGCCTTTAGTCTCATTAATAAATTTAACTTTTCCTTTCATTGTTTATTTTATATTATTTTAAAAATTATTTATAATTCATACTAATTAATCAAGCTGGCTTTATTCCTAATTGCCGTAATTGCTGAAGATGCCCATGCAATGCACTTTTAAATGTTCTTGCACTCTTATACGGCAATCCAAACTCCAAAGCAGTTGATCTGACAATCGCTGCAATTTTCCTGTAATGAACATGACAAATATTTGGAAATAAATGGTGCTCAATTTGAAAATTCAACCCACCTACATACCACGATAACCAGCGATTTTTGTTGCCAAAATTTGTTGTTGTATGAAGTTGGTGTACAGCCCAGTTATTTTCCAGCTTATTATTTTCATCAGGCAAAGGATACTCTGTTCCTTCTATAACATGAGCCGGTTGAAATACAATTGCAAGTATGAACCCCGCAATGTAATGCATCATGACAATGCCAATCAGGATCTGCCACCACAGCAAAGAAGTAAGCATCAAAGGGATTATGAAAATGTATCCTATATAAATCAATTTAGTAGCTATTAAAATGACCCATTCTATAGTAATATTGACCTTATGCTTTCTTGCTAAACCGTTCTTATCATATCTTACAATCCGTACAAAATCCTTCAGGACTACCCAAATAATGGTCATAAGTCCATATAAAAACCATGCATAGATGAATTGATATTTATGTATTTTCTTCCATGCAGTATGTGGTGAAAACCTCAATATACCTCTGGAGCTTATATCTTCATCTTTTTCATGGATATTGGTAAAGGTATGATGCATTACATTGTGTTGCATCCTCCAGTTAAACGCATTTGCACCTACTAAATTTAAGGAATAACCGAACATGGAATTAATCCAGGATTTTCCGGAATAAGCTCCATGATTGGCATCGTGCATCACCGAAAGACCAATTCCCGCAACTCCAAAACTCATGATCACCACAAGAAAAATAAGCCCCGGCATACCTGTAACTATTTCACTTACGATCAGTCCGTATGGAATAATATACAATGAAAACATGAAAATGGTTTTAATAACCATTTCCCGATTGGCATGGCGGTTTACATTATTAACCTTAAAATAATCATTCACCCGCTTGTTTAACGTCGCGGAAAAATCGCGATTATTAGTGGCAAATGATAAAGTTTTTAATTTCTGCATATTTTAACTCTATATATTAACACATTTAAACAAAAGGATGTTCAATTGTTGCCAATTTTCTTGCAGATATTCTGTTAATATTTTTTAAATAGCCTCTTTCGGCTACGTCACATAACGAAAAAGCTGAACCAGTGGCTCCGGCTCTTCCCGTTCTTCCGATACGATGTGTATAGGTTTCAGGTGTCTCAGGTAAATCAAAATTGATAACGCAAGGCAGATTATTGATGTCGATGCCCCGGGCAGCAATATCGGTGGCCACCAATACACGTGTTGAATTTATTTTGAAATTATGCAACGCACGAGTTCGGGCATTCTGGGATTTGTCACCATGTATGGCTTCCGCAGAAATGCCGGACTTATTAAGATCTTTTGCAATTCTATTCGCTCCGTGCTTGGTGCGTGAGAATACGAGCACGTTTTTCATTTCTTTTTCTGAAATGATATGCTTTAGTAAGGCGCGCTTTCTACTCTTTTCTACATGATATACAAATTGACGAATGTCCGCTTTTGCACTCGATGTTCCTTCAACGTCTATTCTTATCGGATTGCGCATGATGGACATGACCAGCTTTTGGATTCCCTTTGGCATAGTTGCAGAAAAGAATATATTTTGCCGGTTTGATGGCGAAGCTGCCATGATTCTTTTTATATCATGGATAAAACCCATATCCAACATTCGATCTGCTTCATCGAGTACAAGGATTTCAAGGGTTTTTAAACTGATAATACTCTGATTCATAAGGTCGAGCAAACGACCGGGTGTTGCGACTAGAATGTCCACACCGCGTCTTATTTGCTGCACCTGCTTTTGCTGGGAAACCCCGCCAAAAATAAGGGTGTTGCGGATTGGCAGATGTTTTCCATAGAAGTCAAGATTTTCACATACCTGTGCAGCCAACTCACGCGTTGGTGTAAGTATGAGCGCCTTAATCCCCTTTCTTTGCCGGTTTTTTTGCAATATCTGTAATATCGGAATACAAAAGGCAGCCGTTTTTCCAGTACCTGTCTGGGCACATCCTATGACGTCTTTTCGGGATATTATCTGAGAAATGGCTGCTTGTTGAATTGGTGTTGGTTTACTATAACCTTTTTCGTGAAGCGCTTTTAAAATAGGCTCACTAAGGTTGAAATTGTTAAATGACATAAATACTAATTAAATGAATACACGAATCATCACATATGATCCGGTTTTTATTGGAAAGAACAGGAATATTATTCGGTTTGATACAGACGATTAAACGGCGAGTGTAGTTCCAATAAACTATTGTGGAGATTCTAAACACTGCAATTTCGAGAGAAAGTTAGGGCAGTAAATCAATATATCCACAATTAACGCGTGCAAAAATACAAATAAAAATTGATGAATCAAAATAATAATCAGAATTCATTACTAATAATTGGCAAAGAAAGTAATGGACACTCACACAGTTGTCTCTACTTGGTCACTACTAACCTTTAAAGTAATTTTAATTGCTGCGCAATCATTAATTTTCTATCAATCCTTGCCCTTCTATCCATGGAGCTCCAGCTATTTTTAAATCTTTTTCAATTGCTGGAAGCACATTTTCGGTTAGGTCCTTTAGCTTTGTCTTAATTTGATTAAGTTGCTTTTCAGCACGATTAAAAGCAGCGAGATGGGTCGCAGTAGGTCCATAAGTATTTGTTCTTAACGCCACCATTCCAATAAATTGGCCATCAGCAGGTGTTGGATTAGAACGTTCTCCAATTTCACCTTTGGTTTTATCTCCACTCAATTCTTTTTCAATATCCAGCAAACTCATTCGTATCTGATAAATTCGATTTGACAAATCTTCTGTTGGATTTACCGACTTATTATATGCGCGCTTCATTGCATCTACGAGTAGCATATTTTTAGAAACCACTGAATTAGCTGCTGCCAATTCTTGCTGAAAATCATGAAATTGTTCTCTAAATGCATTTATTTCCTCATAACTAGCGCCTTTAAGCGTACCCTCACCAAGTGGGACAACTTTAAATGACTGAGATTCGCCAAGTTCGGTAATCTCTCCATCAACTATTTTAGATAGTGTAACTGAATAATCACCAGGGGTCACTAATAGTTCATTCGGGGAAAGACCAACTTCCATTTTTGTCGTATCAAATTTTAATTTTTCCCCGCTTTTGTCAGGATAGTTCAACTTCCAGTTGACACGATTGAATCCTTTTTCGTTTGTTCCCACAATGGTGTTAACCACATTTCCTTTTATATCCCTTACCGTTAGCAGGATACTGGGGCCTTCCTGCCTTTTTTCTGTTTCCAGTGCTTCCCAGCCTGGAAAAACAATTTCATTATTTTCTTTGTTCAATTCTTTTTCTTTTTCCTGACGCACTTCTTTTAGTGATTTTAATTTTTCAGGCATGAAATAGGTGAATACTGCTCCGAAAGGTGGATTTTTTGCCTTATAATCTGCATCTCCCTGAGCGTAAAGGGCTTGCCTTTGGATATACCAAAATGCTGGTTTTACTTTAAATAGTGAGGCCTCTATTTTTAACAATGATTGATCAAACCCTCTAATGGGTGAAATATCATCTAACACATAAAAACCCCGACCAAATGAAGCTGCCACGAGGTCATCTTCCCGGCGTTGAATAGTAATGTCTCTAAACGAAATGGTGGGTAGGTCTCCTTCGAGTTTTATCCAATTTAAGCCTCCATTATTCGTAAAAAATATTCCATACTCCGTGGCTGCAAAAAGTAAATCCTTTTTCACGTGATCTTGTACTAACCTCCAAATGAGTAATCTGTTTGGTAGATCTCCATTGATCGACGACCAGGTTTTTCCTTTATCATTACTTTTTATTAGGTAGGGCTTGAAATCACCATACTTGTGATTATCCAAGGCAGCATAAACAGTTCCTGCGTCAAATAAATCTGCCCGAATATCATTTACAAAGGCTGTACCTGGAATTCCTTTTATGGAGCCTAATTCCAATTTTTCCCATGATGTCCCTCCATCTTTTGTTACCTGTATAATGCCATCATCAGTGCCCGCATAAATAAGGCCTTCCTGTTTTGGTGATTCCGCCAAGGAGGTAATGGTATTATAATTGGACATTGCCCCTACATCCCAGGCATTATCCCAGCTTTGTTGTTGTCCCATTATATTAAGTTTTAAGCGGTCTTGATTTCGGGAGAGGTCATCAGAAATCGGTCTCCATTCGTCTCCTCTGTTATCTGATCGCCATACGCGCTGAGAAGCAAAATACAATCTTGTTGGATTGTGAGGACTCACCAATATTGGTGCATCCCAATTAAAGCGTTCATAAGGCTCCCCTTCTCCTGGCTGGGGCTGTATAAATACTGTTTCTCCTGTAGTCTGGTCGATTCTCCATAACCAGCCCTGCTGAAACTCCCCATAGGTAATATCAGGATTGCCAGGTTCTATCGCCGATTGATGACCATCGGCACCCAAGGTTTTCCACCAATCTGCATTTCGGATTCCAGATGCACTTTGTGTTCGAGACGGGCCTCCATGTGATCCATTGTCCTGAGTACCTCCATAGATGTGATAAAAGGGTTTGGCATCATCAACAGCAACTTTATAATATTGGGTGACAGGTAGATTTCCTACATACCGCCATTTATTTGTTAAATCAAATGTTTCATAAAGCCCCCCATCAGTGCCAAACAGCAAGTAATTTGGGTCAGACTTTTTAAATGCTAAAGCATGACTATCAACATGCTTATTTTTTTCGTTCATATCATAGAATGTTTTTCCATGATCATCAGAAATTTTCACAATATAATTCATTAGATATAACCTTCCCTCCTGATGTGGAGATGCATAAAGCTCCTGGTAATAATGTGGCCCGGTTCCACCGGAAACTGTAGGCGATTGTTTTGCCCATGAAATACCCCCATTGGTTGACAAAAATATCCCTCCGGTCTTCCTGTCCAATTCGATTGCTGCATAGATCCGTTCAGGATTAAAGGGAGAAATGGCTAATCCAATTTTTCCAAGATTAGAGGTTGGAATGCCTTCAGTTAGCTTTTTCCAGGTTTCTCCTCCGTCAGTACTTTTATGAATACCCGACCCCGGACCACCTCCTAAATAGGCGGCAACTGTTCTGTGTCTTTGCCAGGTAGCAGCATAGAGTACATTAGGATTTTTGGAGTCAATGATCAAATCAGTCGCGCCAATCCATTCATCATCGCCCAATTTTTTATTCCACGTCAGACCTCCGTCAACTGTTTTATAGACTCCCCGTTCACCGCCTTTACTCCAAAGAGGACCCTGGGCAGCCACCCATATCACATTGGAATTTTTGGGATGTATTACAATTTTGGAAATGTGCTCGGACTTTTGCAAACCCTTGTTTTTCCAGGTTTTACCATCGTCTTCACTTAAGTATATACCATCCCCAAAACCAACATGTCTTCCTCCTACATTTTCACCTGTCCCAACCCAAACGGTATGAGCGTTGTTGGGGTCTATGGTCACACAGCCAATAGAATAGCTCGTTTGCTCATCAAAAACGGGCTTCCATGTAGTACCAGAATTTACAGTTTTCCAGACTCCACCTGAGCCTATCGCTACATACCAGATGTTTTCATTGTCCGGATGAATTGCAATATCAGCAATCCTTCCCGAAGTCAATGCCGGGCCAAGACTTCTGAATTTTAATCCGTCAAAAGTTTCTGCTGTTATTTCCTGAGCTCTGGATGAAATAATCATCACACTCAGGCAAAATATTAAGATTGAGGTTTTTATCGTGTAGTTCATTAGATCGATTTTATAGATGTGAATGAGCATTATAAATGCATAAGTAAGATAGAAAAAAAACATTTGTGGGCATAATAGAAATTGAAATGATTTTTTCTAAAACCTCTTAAGTCTATCAATACTGAATCTCATTCAATTTTTTATTTAAGTATTCATGCCAAGCTTAGTCCGATATAGGACATGTTTGTACATTCTTATCCCTTCAGAGAACTTTTGTTATGCATGACGAGTAAAATAATCACATAACTATTCAACACATGTATATAATTCAATCATCATTAATTGCCATCATCTGGTGGTTAGGCATCACGGAAAATCGTGTACATACCAACGAATCATTTTGGAAAACAGATTACGCTGTAGCACTATCACAGGCCAAACAGGAACATAAAACAGTAATGCTATATTTTTCAGGATCAGATAGGTGCAAACCATGTATTCTCCTAAAAAAAGAGGTTTTCGATACTGAAACCTTCCACGACTATGCCAATGGAAATTTGGTGCCTGTTAAACTTGATTTTCCCCGATTAAAAAAGCACAGATTGCCTGAAGAACAAATGCGACAAAATGAAGCTCTTGCAAATAGATTTAATCATGAGGGAGCTTTTCCATCAGTGGTATTTTTAGATGCCAATGAGCATGTTATTGAAAAATCAGGTTATCGGCCCGGAGGACCTGCTGAATATATCAATTATCTAGAGCGTATTCTAATCAAAGAAAATAAATGAAAAAAATGATCATATCGGCATGGATATTATCAACGCTTTGTGTTGTTAACGGCTTTGCTCAATCAACCGATCAACTTCTTGCACGTAAGCAAGTGCTTTTACTTATGGGTACGCGCTTTGAAATAACGGCTATTGCGACAAATACTCAGCTTGCTGATGAAGGTATTAAAGCAGGGATTGAGGAAGTTCAGCGAATCGAAAAGCTCATATCATCCTGGGAAGAAAATTCTCAGACAAGTGAAATCAATAAAAACGCCGGTATCCATCCTGTGAAAGTTGATAAGGAGCTTTACGATCTAATTTCCAGAAGCCTCAAGGTTTCCGATCTCACAAATGGGGCATTCGATATCTCCTTTGCATCAGTTGGCAACTTGTGGAAATTTGATGGTTCTATGAAGGAGCCTCCTTCCCAGCAAGCCATTGAGGCCTCGGTTGATAAAATCAATTTTAAGAAAATTATCTTGAATCCTGATGATACAACTGTGTTTCTAAAAGAAAAAGGAATGAAAATAGGGTTTGGCGGTATTGGGAAAGGATATGCCGAAGAACGTGCCAAAAAGGTAATGCGGGAAATGGGTATTAAAAGTGGTGTGGTAAATGCTGCTGGTGATCTCACTACTTGGGGGCATAGTAAAGATGGTAATATATGGGATGTAGCCATTGCTAAACCAGATAAAAGTCGTCAAATATTGGGCTGGCTCAAAGCTGATGAATCCTCGGTAGTGACCTCGGGGAATTATGAAAAATTCTTTATGTATGATGGCAAGAGGTATGCCCATATTATAGATCCGCGAACCGGGTATCCTACAACAGGCATAAAAAGCGCTACCATCGTTTGCACGAATGCAGAATTGGCCGATGCGCTTGCCACCACCATGTTTGTCATGGGAAAAGTTGAAGGGATCGCATTGATCAATCAACTAAATGGAATTGAGTGCCTGCTAGTCACGGATGACGATAAACTCATCACATCAGATAAACTAAAAATCAACTTACAGGTTGCCCATCAGGCAACTGAATCCGCACATAATTAATTAATTTATGAAACTTCGATTAAAACGACTTCTAATTCTTTTTTTCACAATTAGTGCCCTGGCCTCTTGTGTGAGCATTCATGAGTATCAGAAAATGTATCTGAATGATGAAGATATGGTACTCAGTCAACGAAGGATTGAATCATTTGAAATCAACTTTGAGTCGTACCGTGAAGGTGCCCTTGGCGCAAATGGAGGTAAAGTGGGGGGAGGTTGTGGATGCAATTAATTAAATTAATGATGCCGGGGGCATTATTGATCAGTTCCTTTTTTGCCCAAGCTCAGCAAGATGAAGATCCTCTTAAAGACCGTATTGAAGCTGATCATCAATGGTTGAAAAAGACGGCATTGACCAATGTTGAGGTGAATATTCTTGGTAGCTATTATACCCAAGATGGAATTCATTCTGCTGTTACGGGAGGCCTGGGAACTGAAAAGCTTACAGATATCACACCCGCTATAATCGTCAATATTCCTTTGGATTCGACAAGGCAATTATCTTTCAATGTCGGCGCAGACTTTATAACATCTGCTTCTACAGACAACATCAATTTCAATGTGAGTTCAGAATCGAGAAGCGATACACGGAAGCACATTAATATTACCTATACTAAACGGCTGGCAAGGCCACGTTTGACTTATTCTTTTAGTGGCGGTATTTCAAAGGAATATGATGTATTCGCTAAATCCATTGGCGCTTCATTGACAAAAGAAACACGAAATGGCAACTCAGAAATCAGCTTAAACGGACAGGCGTTTTTTGATGCCTGGAGTCTTTTTTATCCTATTGAGTTGAGGCCTCCGGGAAGTGATGATGAAAATCCACAAGGCAATGACAACCGTAATTCTTACAATTTCGGACTGGTTTATTCCCAGGTACTTACCAAGAAGTTACAAGTATCCTTTTCTGCTGAAGTTGTGTTGCAAAATGGCTTATTAAGTACTCCTTTTCACCGGGTATTCTTTGATGATGGCGTTGATGTCAATGGACTTTCAACCATTGAAATACTACGATCCAATAAATTGAGAAAAGTGGAAAATCTTCCGCGGTCCAGAACAAGAATTCCTCTGGGTTTTCGAATGAATTATTTTATAAATGATCTTTTTGTATTCAGAGGATATTATCGATTTTATACAGATGACTTCAATATAGCAGGACATACTTTTAGCATAGATTTGCCGGTTAAAATATCACCTTATTTATCTGTTACGCCTTTTTACAGATATCATACACAAACAGCATCCAGCTACTTTAAACCATTTGGTGAAACTGATTTAAACGCGGAGTTCTTCTCTTCAGACTATGATCAATCTGCCTTTAATAGCAACAAGTATGGCATTGGAATTAGGTATGCTCCGCTGTATGCAATTGGAGAGTTCAAGACGCCATTTACAAAAAAAACTAAAAATAAGTTTACCAGATTCAAAGCCATTGAGGTTCGATATGCGTATTTTGACAGAAGTGATGGATTGAATGCTTCCATCATCAGTTTCGATCTATCGTTTAATATGATTAAGGTTAAAAAGAGGTAAGCTTACCTGGCCAATTTCTTATATTGGTTTGCACATATAGTCTATTTACGGACCCACCATTGACTAACAGTTTCAATCCCCCCTCCCCGCTTCTCCAAGGGGGATTTAGACAGTCACGAGTAATTATTTATAATAGATACCTTTTTATTTAAAAACACTTTTGTATGTTAGTTATGTAGGACATATTAACAATTAAACAATTTGAAGAATGGCTAACCCATTACTTAAAATCAGACCAATTACTGAACAGAATTTGGCTGATCGTGTAGAAAGGAGGATATTGGAATATATAAATACCAAAGATTTCAAACAGGGTGAGTCATTGCCAACCGAATTGGAATTTGCCGAGGCAATTGGTGTCAGTCGTAATGTTATCAGAGAGGCATTCAGCAGATTGCGAATGATGGGATACATCAAATCGAAAAGACGAAGCGGTATGGTTCTGGAATATCCCGACGTCTTTGGAGTGATGAGCAGGGTGATGAATCCATTGATGATGAGTGAAACTACCCAAATTGATTTATTAGAATTCAGAATGATCCTGGAAATTGGCCTTGCAGAGCTTGTCTTTGAAAGAAAAACTAATGAAAATATGATTGAAATTGAAGATTTATTAGATAAACAATCATTGAACGACACAGGGGTGGAAACCATCCAGGACAATATTGATTTTCACTATTTAATTTTCAAAATGTCCGGGAATGTGTATCTGAGTAATTATCAGAACTTACTGGAATGGATATTTAAATTTGTCGATAAGTATTACAAAACAGCGGGCATCTCACAGGAAGTCAGCGGCATATCTCATTCGGATATTTACAACGAGTTAAAACATGGTACACCTGACGGGTTCAGATCAGCAATCAAAAAGCACCTCGAGCCACACAAGCATGTAATAAACCAGAAGAAAAGAGAAATGGCTGATCATAGCCATGCATCAGCTTAAGGTTTTGTGAAATGTGTAATTCTGAAAATAATATTGATAAAGAATATATTGAAGTATGGTCAAATCCAGGGAGTAAGCCAGGATAATATTTTTATAATCATCATTTTTTAATACTACTTTACTAAGATGACAAAATCAACCTGTTTACCCCAAACCCTAAAGGGAGCCAGATTGATTTTCGTCTTCTTCCCTTTAGGGATCAAGGGTAAAAAGAAGATGAAAATCATATGACTGCCCAACTTAATAAAGTAGAATTAAAAAGTAATTTTTTTACAAACATCAAAATCATTTACCATGAAAAGATATTCATCCATAGTTTTCACGATGATGCTCCTCATTTCAGGGATCATTTTTTCCTGTAATCAGAATACAGATATTACCGAACCAGACAACCTTCATTTAAAAATTGAAGAAACACTGCTGCAGCTTAATACGAACTTGATAAACCTACAGATAAAAGACCCGAACGATGCTAATTTTGGAGCCATCCAATGCCCATCGTGCAATATTTTGCATACACGGGCCGCCGAAGCAGTATTGCCACTTGCAAGAGAATTTCAAATAACCAGAGAAAGTATATACCTCGAGGCGGCAATTCATTTGGGCAATTGGCTTATCCATCAACAGGAAGAGGACGGATCATGGTTAGAGACTCCTGAAGATTGGACCGGTACGACCACCGATCAGCTATTAATGATGGCCCAGGCATACCCGATTTTAGAGGATAAGTTAAGTGCTGAAGAAAAGGAAAGTTGGAAAACATCTATCCGAAATGCCGCTGACTACCTTACAGAGGTGATGGACCCCGGCTTTGCCAGTATTAATTACTGTGCTACCACCACCGCAACACTTGCAGTCACCAATACTATTATTCCCGATAAAAAATATGTACAAAAAGCTTCTGACCTCGCCCATATCATAGTTGCTAAAATGGACGATGATGGATTTATCACCGGGGAAGGTGGCCGTGTATTTGGAATAAAGTATGGCGTTGACCTCGGGTATAACCTCGATATGTCACTCTGGGGGCTTGGGCTATATGCCAAAATCACCAAGGACGATTATGTAAATGAAAGGGTGAAAGCGGCTTTAGTAAATCACCTGAATTTTGTTTATCCCAATGGATCTATTGATGGTTCATGGGGGATTCGTTCAAAGAAATGGACTACTTATGGGAGCGCAACTTCTGATGGTTGCCAGGTATTATTTGCATTATATGATGATGTGGACCCGGTTTATAGAAGAACATCCCGGAAGAATCTTGAATGTCTCCAGAAAAATATATCCGACGGTCAGGTGGGTTATGGGCCTCAATATTGGGAGATTTTTGATCAGCCACCATGCGTGTATCCCACCTTTACCAGGGCAAAAAATCTTGCGATGGCCAGTATACTATTGCCAGATCAGCAACGCCTGCCTGCAATATTACCAACAGAAGTTCCTGGATTTATCAGGCATTATCCAACGTTAAATCTGGTTTTGGCCCGTACACAAAATTTCATGAGTACCACCACGGCTTACAGCTATAAAGACCCAAAAGGAAAGAAAAGTAAATATATGCACAGGCCAACCGGAGGAGCTATGTCTTATTTATGGTTGAAAGACCACGGTATTTTACAGGCATCCAGTCAAACTATTTATAATCGCTGGGAGCCCATGTATTTTCCGGAAGCAGATGGAATCCTTCCCCTTACTTCAAGGATTGAATATGCTGATTCAACTGGTTATTTTACCAATTTGTATGATTATGAGGGCAATATAAGTGTGGCAAGTAATACTATCCCGTACAAGGTCGTCACTTCCGGTGAATTGAGAAATATTGACCTAAAACCCGGAGGAATAGCCTATTCCCTTAGCCATGAAATAGGCGATGATTTTATCAAACGAACCGTAAAAATCAGGTTTCATGACCACAATTCGGATGTAAATATCATTGAGCCTTTTATAAATTATAAGGGGATGAAATTTATAAAAGAAGGGCCCGGATCCGTACTGATTTCAGGAGATCATATTCAGATAAGATTTACTTTAATTTCGGAAAACGCAGAGTTGGTGGTTGGAGAAAATGAGGATAATTACTGGAGCCCGTATCCGTCTCTAAAAGCAATGCCAATAACCATAAAAATTGTGAACCATCCATTCAAGTACCAGCAAATCATTGAATATAAAACAGAAGTATTGAACTGACTTTTTAAACATTTAAAAAATGAACATTTACAAGCATCAAATTTTTCGATTATTTTTAATCATCGCGTCTGTTTCTTTCCTGTCTTTTTGCAAATCTAAAGTAGAAGGAGGAGAGGATTTTTACAAGGCAAAGGAATTTATTCAGCGCCACCAGTCCAATTTATAATTTGCATATTAAGAATAGAGAAAAATGAAAAATCTGCTTTTTACATTGATCGTATTTTTATTCGTATCAATTCAAAATAATTATGCGTCCGGTGATGTAATCACTGGAAACAATGTATTAAACGTTTATGACTTCGGAGCCAGCGGACAGGGCACGGAACTGGATACCAAAGCCATTCAGGCCGCAATTGACAAAAGCGCGGAAACAGGGGGAACCGTGTTATTCCCAAAAGGTGTATTCCTCACGGGGACTATTTACCTCAAGGATAATACAAGCATTGCGAATACCGTGAGTTTTACAAATGGAGCTATAAAAAATATGGTTTCAACCGAATCAAATATCAAATAAAAAATCAGATCATGACATATTTAAAATCTAAAATCATCTTTTCCTTCCTCGTGTTTTATTCTATCCAGGGATTTGCTCAAAAGCATGAAATGAAAACAGAAGTGCTGAATGCACTAAATGATGGGGCCACCTATGCCAGTGAAGTATTGCTGGATGAAGCAGGAAAATCAAGATGTGATTATTACATCACAAGTGGTGTATGGAAGCCATATGAACCGGCCTGGCATACAGGACAAATTATCTACGCTTTAACCGAGGCATATCGATTGACAGGAAATAAAAGCTATTTGAAAGCCGCAAAAAGAGCCGGAGACTGGTGGATTGATCTTGAAATCAAAGATGTTCCTAAAATGAAAGGTTTGGTAAAAGCTATCCATGGCAATGGCATTGAAAATATAATTTTTGCCACCATCAGTGATGGTAGTGCAGGATTGTATAAACTCAGTAAGGCAACTGCCAATGAAAAATATGCCAGCGTGGCCACCGGTGCAGGTGACTGGTTATTTAGAAATGCTTACGATGCTGAACATGGTGTCTGTTTCGACAACATCGATCCGAAAACCGGAGAAGTGCTGAAAGAAAGCAGCCCTTTCTGGCCTGACAAATCTCAATATAGTTTATATGATGTCGCCAGGCCCAATACCGAGGGAAGTTTGTTTTTGGATATGTATAGATTTACCGGAAAGGAAGCGTATAAAACGGCATTTATTAATCTCTGCAATAGTTTGGTAGAAAAACAGGATGAGCATGGTCTCTGGATGGATTTTACACCAAATGACAAGGAAGCGCATTCTTTTCATCCAAGATTTAATATCTGGTATGCGGAGTCGCTTATGGATTGCTATGACCTGACCAAAGATGATAAATACTTAAATGCCGCAATAAAAACAGCCAGGTTGTATGCCGGAATCCAGGAAAAAGACGGAACCATTTATTATAAAAATTATACCGACGGCACTCCCCCCGACAAAACCTCAGTTTGTGGTTCCACGGTATCGTTTGCAGGAATTTTATGGATGCGGATAATAGAAGTGGGCAAGGAAGCGCAATTTGAAGAAAATGTACAAAAATCTATCAAATGGGTGTTAACGAACAGATTCCCTGCCAATCATCCCGACCCAAACCTCAGAGGCGCTTTTCTGAATACCCGTACTAAGAAAAAGAAAAGCGAAGTAAGGATCATCAATCGCGATGTAGGCACATCTTTTGGCATCAGGTTCCTGGCAAAGTATTATGATCATTACTTAAGCAAAGAATAAAGGCGAATCCTGACTTGGAGATTTGAATGTTTCAGTTACCATTTACTAAATTTCATAAGCTCATTACTGTCAACCAGAAGACGTAACAAGTACATGTTCAAGTCATTGAAACGACAAAAGGGTGTCGCAAATTTATATTTGCAGAACAACGCAAGAGTCGCAGCGTATAGTTTAAAAACTAACCATTATAAACATGAATACAATAAAAAAAATGAACAAATGGGCAAACGGCCATAATCCTTTTTACTTACTGGACATCGCGCGATTATTCTTGGGCGGGTTCCTGTTTTTTAAAGGATTAAATTTCATGACAGATGCTCAATATTTAAAAGACATTGTGGCTCCGAATGAAGAATTTTTATCTTCAATGTTGATTTATCACTATGTAACTATAGCGCATTTTAGTGGTGGGGTACTCATAATTTTCGGACTGTTGACAAGAATAGCGGTCGCCATTCAGATACCAATATTAATAGGAGCTGTTGCTGTAAATTTCCTTGTGGCTATGCATCCGAAAAATCTCGTTGAAGCAAGTGTAATCCTAATATTATCTGTCTTTTTTGTTGTGGTAGGCTCTGGAAAGCATTCCGCAGATTACGGTTTGAAGATGGAGATGTAACCTATCCATTATCATCCGGTTTAACCAATAAAGAATAGCCATCCCATCCTTAAAAAGATAAAATGGCCATTCAAATTCAACTAAAACATAATGACAATTGTATCTCCGCTCGTTGAGCCATAGTAATACCTTAGTCTCAGAATGTATTCCCTATCTTTAAAAAGTTTGTAGGAAATACGGGCATTTCTGCCGAAACCGGCATCATCATCTGAATCGAGGTAAGCATTATCTGAACCTTGTTTTTCAAATAAAGTCAACAGCGTATCTACTTTTCCTAAAGTCTGAATATTGTACTTTCTTGTTCTTTTTGGCTTGATTACGAAATCCAATTGATCGCCTGCTTCCAGAGTTGCATGTTCCGATTTAAATGGTTTGAGCTCTATATAACTTTCTTCATTTAAAGGAGGATAAAACTTTTGAATAAATTCTTTGTCTTTGTCCGACAGAACAA
This sequence comes from Bacteroidota bacterium, assembly GCA_024280115.1. Lineage (GTDB taxonomy): Bacteria > Bacteroidota > Bacteroidia > Cytophagales > Cyclobacteriaceae > JAAUQL01. Next base: position 57,388 of record JAJRQT010000059.1, read on the forward strand.
CACTTTCTTCTATACCATCATTGCTCCATGGTGCCGGAGCATCGATGAATTTCGCTTTAAAGCCGTAATGCATGATCGATTTTGGATCCCAATCAGATCCGGCAACATCACTTTCAGGAATTTTTCTTAGGATGTTCCAAAATATTTTATCGTTTGTCCAATTATTTGGGGGACCACTAAATTCATCGTAAACATTTGTCTCATTCCATCTAATGCCTGCTTTAGGATTTTGATGCTCGTGAGGTAAGGCAAGTGTATGACCAACTTCATGCAAGGCAGTTGCTTTCCCATAGTCCCACCCAGACAATTGCCATCCAAAATTCATAGTACGTTCATTCATCGGTCTGTTCAGGACATCTGTTCCAAGGTAAGACCAGGAACCAGCACCCCGTTGAAATCCTATCCTAACTTCTGCATCAGAAGGATCATCAACCTCGATAAATTCAAGTCCCATACCTATATTTTTCCATTCCTGCCAGGCATTCCTCACCACTTCTTTATCCTGGTCAGCACCATTCCAGGAAGGAGGTGAACCATCCCTGGAGCTGTCCCAAAAACAGTAATGAATTTGTGTCCCATTTACCCATGTTTTTCCAATAATTCTAATCAGCGACGCCCTTCCGGGATCAATATCACCTGGTAAAACCCGCTCTACCGCTTGTGGCATGCCGCAAGACTCTCTCTTTTCCGGAGTTTTAGTTGCATTGCTTTTGACTGTTCTTCCACTAGTTTGCTTTTTCATGTTTTTTTTAGTTAGGTTATTTAAATTTATAATTTACTGCTATTTACTTAAAGCGTTGAATATCAGTGATAAATGGATCCAATTTTAAGAATACTTTAAAAATCCTAAAATCTAATTGTATGCAGGATTTGATTGATAAAGTGGTTATTAAATCGTAATTATTCCTGGAGTTTCTGAAGAAATTATGATTTATATTATTTGAATTACAGTGATGAGTTTGCTTGGAATTATTGAATTGTGCGATCATTTTGGCCTGGCTGACAAATTGGTTTATACAGCAAAGTAATCAACTTATTATAATTTGTCAAATTATTCATCTTCGTGTTTAAGATTGGATACCATAGCAATCTTATTCTCAGAGGGTTAAAAATGATTGAATGGCCCGTCGGCTAAACTTTCCTGCGTTTTAGATAATCTACCACCTTGCTAATTGAAAGTTTCTCGCTTGCTGGACCGCTGCGGATATAAAATAACTCTTCTTTATTCTTTCCAATCAAATAGGCAGGGATATCGGCTGGTTTAACTTTGAAATAAATAACCTGTTTGTCATTTATCGTTTTCAAATCATATTCAATATAAGGTGAAAAGTCAGTTCCTATATGCTGACGGATCAAATTTTTGATATGCAAAAGGCATTTATCCTCGTTTGCAAATCCGTCTTGCTCTATGCCAACAATTTCACCACTGTCATTCACGCCAATTAGCAGGATTCCTCCTTTTGTATTTAGAAAAGCTGCGATACCCTTCAACCAGGCGAGTTCTATTTCCTTTCCTGCCTGACCCGAATGCAGGTTCATTCTTACTGTACTTTTAAATTCTAAGCGTGGCCCCTCTCCTCTTGCAATCAACTTCAAGAGACTATGCTCAAAATCATTCAATTCAAGATGTACATCATCCTTGTCATCTGCTTTAGAATTTTTTATAATCCACCAGGAACCAACGAACCCTATTCCAATGAGCACAAAGGTAACCAGGCCTATGTATAAAATTCTGTATCCTAATACATCAAAAAAACTCTTTTCTTTTGATACGGTAGCTAACCATATATTTTTAGATGCAGCATTAATAGGTTGCAATCCCGCCCAATATTTATTATTCTTAAATGTAAATGATTGAGTCTGAAATAAAAGAGTGTCACTCCAGTCTTCAAGCAATTTATTGTAATACATATTAGGGATTTTATCAGTACTTATAAAAAAATCCGGAGGGCTTTCAGGATCAAAAACTCGCTTATGAGAATTAAATAGAAATGTATTATTTTCTTCATTATCAGCGACTTGAGAAATATTTTCAAACAATTTCTTCAAAGGAATATCTATAGCCGCCACTACCCTGTTGCCATCTTTATTTAACCAGCTCATCGCACCGCTAATTCCCCATGCTTGTGTACTGAAAAACGAATAAGGCTCCGTCCAGGAGATATCATTATCATCTGGATTTTGCTGATTCACAGAAAACCAAATTCGTTCACGGGGATCGTAAGCAAGGGTATCTGACCATTCTTTTATCTTTTGCCCAACCGAATCCAAAAGGATTGACATTGACTTATTTTTAATAGAATACTGATAACTCCATTGTTTCTTTTCCGGTTTCAGAAAAAAACTACCTCCATTTTCATCGGCAATGGATAATCCTGATATTTCTTTAATATTCTTCAATAGAGGAATCAATTGTGCACTCAACTTTTCCGGTTGATTTAAATCAATAATCCCGCTGACTCCCCAATCCTGAATTGCAGACATGACTTTACTGATTGGTGTATTAAATTCACTATACTGTTTTACTGCCTGCTCAGAAAGGCCTTTAATTCTTTCCCTGGCCAAATTATCACGAGATTCTCGGATAATAAAGGAAACCGATAGCATAAGAATGCTGATAATAATGATGATCAGTAAGACAAGATTTCGATAAAGTTTACGGATTTTTATTCGCATAATGGCTAAAAAAGAGGCCAAATATAGTAGAAAAATTTGAAGTATGATTTGAATAAATCTAAACTGGCAGGACAACCGGATTTAAAACAAATAAATAAAAATGCCATGGTCTGTGGCCCACAGACCATTGAACAATTTAAAATTTCGGTCTGTGAGGACACCATAGTCGTTAACCTTAGGGCTTTAATATTTCATTAACTAACTGATAATGTGTCTTTTTACGCCAAGGAGCCTGACAGGCTGTATTGTCAATTTGGGGTAGAAAATCTTTTTTAAGCCAA
>JAJRQT010000060.1 GCA_024280115.1 Bacteroidota bacterium
TCACTTACCGTAACACCATGTTGGTGCTATGGTAGTGAAACCATGGATACAAATACCACCCGGCCAAAAGCTATCTGGGGATTTAATGGAACAGAACGCCCCGGAGCTGTCTATCTTGCTGCCACACTGGCTGGCCACAATCAGAAAGGCATTCCGGCTTTCAGCATTTATGGGCGCGATGTACAGGATATAGGAGATCAGACAATTCCCGAAGATGTAAAAGGGAAGATATTGCGTTTTGTGAAAGCAGGGCTCGCAGTTGGCACCATGAAAAATAAGTCATACTTATCGATAGGCTCAGTTTCTATGGGTATTGCAGGATCAATCATAAATGCTGATTTCTTCGAAGACTATCTTGGAATGAGGTGTGAAAATGTTGATATGACTGAAATTACAAGAAGGATAGAAAGAGGCATCTACGATCAAAAGGAATACGAAAAAGCCATAAAGTGGGTAAAGGAAAACTGTAAAGAAGGACAAGATTACAACCCGATAAAAGATCAGCGAACTACAAAGGAAAAGGATAAAGAATGGGAATTTGTGGTGAAAATGACGCTCATCGTTAAAGACCTTATGGTTGGTAATGAGCGCCTTAAAGACCTCGGCCATGGTGAAGAGGCGCTCGGACATAATGCAATAGCGGCAGGATTTCAGGGACAGAGACAATGGACGGATCATCTTCCCAATGGAGATTTCCTCGAAGCCATACTCAACAGCTCCTTTGATTGGAATGGTCTGAGGCAGGCATTTATGGTTGCAACAGAAAACGACAGTCTTAATGGAGTGAGCATGCTTTTTGGGCATCTGATAAATGATAGTGCACAAATATTTTCGGATGTAAGGACCTACTGGAGTCCCCAGGCTGTGGAAAGAGTTACTGGTTGGGCGCCTACTGATTTAGCCAAAGATGGATTTATTCATTTAATAAATTCAGGATCTTCTGCATTGGATGGCTCAGGTGAGCAGTCAGTTGATGGCAATCCGGTAATGAAACCATATTGGGATATAGAGGACGCTGAAATGCAAAAATGTCTTGATGAAACTAAATGGCCTCCTGCAAGTTACGAGTATTTCAGAGGCGGTGGGTTTTCATCCCTCTTTAAAACAAAGGGAGGAATGCCCGTGACCATGTGCAGAATCAATTTGATAAAAGGTGTTGGGCCGGTGATGCAAATCGCCGAAGGGTGGACGATAGAGTTACCTGAAGAAGTTCACAAAATATTGGATGAAAGAACCAACCCGACCTGGCCAACTACCTGGTTTGTGCCGAGAACGAATGGAGAAGGGCCATTTAAGGATGTATATTCTGTCATGGCAAACTGGGGCGCCAATCATGGAGCATTCAGCTATGGACATTATGGCGCTGATTTGATCACATTGTGTTCGATGCTCAGAATACCGGTGAATATGCACAATGTTGATCCGGATAAAATATTCAGACCAAGTGCATGGAATATGCTCGGGATGGATACAGAAGGATCCGATTTCCGGGCATGTGAAAATTACGGTCCCTTGTATGGGAAAAACAGGTGACCCATCAATTATTGCAAAACAATATAGAATGGTTGTTGCTCATTTTACTATTTGTTTGAAATGAGAACTCTACCGGAATATCGATATAAATTAAGCGCCTTTTATAGGCGCTTTCTTTTTTTTAAAGAATAAAAATCAGATTTTAGTCACAAAAAATTATCCAATCTCTCAATATGAAAAAGTACGTAATCGCCTTAGATGCGGGAACTACATCGAATAGAGCAATTGTATTTGATAAAAACCTGCAAATAGTTGGAACCTCTCAAAAAGAATTCAAGCAAATATATCCCAAACCCGGATGGGTGGAGCATGATCCTATTGAAATATGGGATAGCCAGAAATCAGTATTGAAATCCGCATTGGCACAACACAATATCAGTCCGGCTTCCATTGCATCTGTAGGCATCACCAATCAACGCGAAACTACCATCATTTGGGATAGATCCACCGGAATACCTATTTTCAATGCCATTGTATGGCAGGACAGGAGAACTTCAGGCTACTGTGAAAAACTCAAAAATGATGGTTATGCTGAGAAAATAAGGAAAAAAACCGGGCTTGTAATAGATGCTTATTTCTCAGGAACAAAGATCAAATGGATTCTTGACAATGTTGAAGGAGTGAGGCAACGGGCAGAAAAAGGGGAATTACTTTTTGGAACAGTGGAAACTTGGCTGGTTTGGAATTTGACTAAAGGCGAAAGACATATCACCGATGTCTCCAATGCCAGTCGAACCATGCTTTATAACATAAACTCTTTAGAATGGGATCAGGAATTATTGGATTTACTTGAAATTCCGTCTGCCTTATTGCCCCAGGTTGTCGATTCTTCAGGTGACCATGGACTAATTGATCAAAAAATATTGGCGGGAAATATTCCAATTTCTGGCATGGCTGGCGATCAGCAGGCTTCTTTATTTGGCCAGTTGTGTTTCGAAAAAGGTATGGTAAAGAACACCTATGGTACCGGTTGTTTTGTAATGATGAATACCGGAGATAAACCGGAGCTGAGTTCTGAGAAGCTGCTTGCCACAATTGCCTGGAAAATAGGTGATAATATCCAGTACGCCACCGAGGGCAGTATTTTTGTCGGTGGTGCCCTTGTGCAATGGTTACGCGACAACTTGAAACTTATTAAATCAGCGCCAGAAATAGAAACGCTGGCTGCTGAGGTGGAAGACAATGGGGGAGTGGTAATAGTTCCTGCATTCGCAGGTTTGGGAGCTCCTCATTGGGATCAATTTGCTCGGGGAACTATGTTTGGGATCACTCGTGCCACACAACCCACTCATATAGCCAGGGCCACGCTTGAGGCTATTGCCTTACAGGTCAAAGACGCAATTGACGTCATGATTGATACATCCGGTCTTGAACTGAAACATTTAAAGGTTGATGGTGGTGCATCCACAAATGATCTATTAATACAAATTCAGGCTGATTTATTAGATGTTGAAGTAGTTAGGCCAGTGATAACCGAAACAACAGCTTTAGGCGCTGCATTATTAGCCGGTCTGGCTGTTGGTTTCTGGGAGGACTTCGATGATATAAAAGGCAGATGGAGTGTGCATAAAATCTTTAAACCAAGTGCTGATAAAAGGGGCAATGATGAATTATTAAGGTATTGGCGAAAAGCCATTGAAAGAACAAAAAACTGGATTGAAAAGTAAACAACTGGAAAATGGATAGGAACGAAATGCTCAAACACCTCCATGAGGTGGAAGAATGGGATATTATTGTTATTGGAGGCGGAGCAAGTGGTTTAGGTACCGCACTGGACTCTGCGGCACGGGGTTTTAAAACGCTCTTATTAGAGCAAAATGATTTTGCAAAAGGAACATCCAGTAGAAGTACCAAATTGGTTCACGGAGGAGTAAGGTATTTGCAACAAGGTGACATCTCATTGGTTTTGGAAGCCTTGAAAGAACGTGGTTTAATGCTTCAAAATGCACCTCATTTGGTTAGAAATCAATCATTTATCATACCAAATTACGAGTGGTGGGGTGGCCCGTTTTATACCATTGGCTTAAAAATGTATGATATAATGGCTGGCAAATTGGGGCTGGGGCCATCAAAAAGTCTTTCGTTGGAAGAAACAATAGAATCCATTCCGACTTTAGAACAAAATGGTTTGAAAGGTGGAGTTGTTTATCATGACGGGCAGTTTGATGATGCAAGGATGGCCATCAGTCTCGCGTTAACCTGCGCAGATTATGGAGGCACAGTTTTGAATTATATGGAGGTAAAGGGCCTGATCAAAGATGAAAAAGACCTTGTAATGGGAGTTGAGGCGTTTGATATTGAGAATAAAATTAATTATAGCCTTAAAGCCAAAGCAGTTATCAATGCAACCGGAGTTTGGGCTGATAAAATTATGCAGATAGACAATCCTGATGCAAAGGATATGATCCGTCCGAGTCAGGGAGTGCATATAGTTTTGGATAAATCTTTTCTGCAAAGTAAGCATGCCATCATGATCCCACATACAAGCGATGGAAGAGTGCTTTTTGCTGTGCCCTGGCACAACCGGGTTATTGTTGGTACAACAGATACATTAGTGGATGAAGCTTCATTGGAACCGAGAGCTTTAGAAGAAGAAGTTGAGTTTATTCTAAGTACCGCAGGCACTTATTTAACAAAAGATCCAACTAGGGCAGACGTGAAAAGTATATTTGCAGGTTTAAGACCACTTGCCGCTCCCCAGGGTGATGAAAAGTCAACAAAAGAGATTTCACGGCATCACAAAGTTCTCATCTCACTTTCCGGCCTGATCACTCTAACAGGAGGTAAGTGGACAACATATAGAAAAATGGGAGAAGATGCGATCGACAATGCCATTTTGCTTGCCGATCTTCCCGATAGAAAATCAATAACAGAAAACCTGATGATTCATTCCTACAGCAAGGAAGTTAACCTGGATGACCCGGATTCAGTTTATGGAAATGAGATAGAGTCAGTAAAGAAAATTGCACAAGAAAATACTAAATACGCAGGTCTATTGAGTGAAGGACTCAAAATAAGCAAGGCTCAGCTTGTATGGGCGGTTAGAAAAGAAATGGCTAGAAATGTCGAAGATTTTCTTGCTCGTCGGACCCGTGCCTTATTTTTAGATGCCAGAGAGAGTATTTCAATGAGTCAACCTGTTGCGCAACTTATGGCAGATGAACTTGGTTATGATAATAATTGGGTTGCAAATCAGGTTTCAACCTATAGGAAATTGGCTAAAGGGTATTATCTGGAGTAAAAATTATATAAAATCGATACAATGGACCATTGGCAAATTATTGTTGAGACATTGCCAGCTTTCGCCGGAATCTTCTGATAAATAAAGATTGCCGGTGGTGGTTCCAAATACCAGGGTTTCTTAGTCCAGATCCAAGGCGTGGCGATAAGTTATATCAAATGAGTGGTTTTGCGGAAGCCCCTTCCTAAATGTATCCCATGATTTACCACCATTCTCTGTTCTGCAAACACAAACCGAGTTGTCTATTGCAACCCTGATTTCATCACTTATAGCAGGAACAACCCATGCAATATCTTCCTTTACCGGATCAGCGGCAATTGCGAAACCAAAATTTGCCTCGCCTGTTTTATCTGAAATATCCGACCAATTATTCCCCCCGTCCACTGACCGAAAAATCCCACAATGGTTTTGTTGCCACATTACTTTCATATTTGACTTGCATGCCACTAATAGGTGAGGGTCCTGTCCTATTTCAGCATTTGGATCCGGTAAAAAATCAGCTTTTAATCCTTTATTCCTGGGTTCCCATACGATACCCCCATCAGTTGTCTCGAATACTCCGGCGCAAGATATGGCAACATGGATGTGGTTGTGATCTTCATGGTCGATTAAAATAGAATGAATTCCAGGATGATCTCTTCCTCCTCCAAACCATTGTTCCATACGCGATGGGTGATTCCATAGGCCTTTAACCAGTTCAAATGAATTCCCGGCGTCTTCACTAATAAACAATCCTCCCGGTTCTGTCCCAATAAATAGCTTACCGTTGGCTCCTGCCATAGACCATAAGTATTTTAAACTTGCAGGTACTCCGCTCTTTATTTCTACTCCTTCAGGGTATTTCGGAGCATCAACCTCTTCCCAGTTTTTACCTTTATCAACTGATCGGTGTAACTTATTCCCCCAATGTCCAAGGTCGAGACAGGCCCACCATGTACCACTATCTCTGTCTGCATAAAACATTGAAACGGGGAGTCCTATAAAATGCACATTGCTAAAAATCCATTTTCCGGAATTGTTTTTTGTGTAAACGATAAGACCTTTTCTTGTGCTGATTAATAATGTGTTTTTCCTCAACAGGGTAATAGTGGTTAATGGTTTTTGGTATAGTTCATCCTCCGCTGAGAGCTTGAACGATTAAAATTTCATCGGTCGTTGATATTTTATCGCTAAGCTTAATGCGGTCATTTATCATGATGTCATTTTTAAATATATTCACATGATGTCTCAGATTATTCTGATCATCGACTATGTAATTTTTTATCCCAGGATACTCTTTGTTGACCAAATCCAGCAACTTGGAAATTGTTTCAGCTTCTACTTGTAACTCCGTTAAATTGGGATAAAACCTTTTTAGGTTTGATGTAAATTTTACAATAGCCATCCTCATTTATTATTATGGATATGGAATATAATGATTAAAAGCATTCATTGAAAAATAGATTATACGAAATGCCTTTTAAGAGGTATAACTGGTCATAAAACCATTTTCAGCATTGATAAAATAAAATAAATTATATTTTTTATAAAAATAAGCCTATTTTCTTTGGTTTTTATGATATAATCATTTAGGTTAGCAACTTGAAATAAAGTTTCGATTGATTAATGATAACTCATCTCGTTAATTATTAATGAACGACTAAAAAAAATGATCTGTTCGATGAGTTGAATTTTTTAAATTAAGTGAAAAGATTTTTTACAAATATTTCAAGAATTGGTGCAAAGCAAAAATCTGGCAGATTAAACCAGGCTGAGGTCATTCTATCTAATAAAATATCCTTAATATTACTTCCAATTGTGGTAACTGGTATTATTCTAAGTTTTTCATTAGAATCACCTTCTACATCGATAGGATTGGTATTATTCTCATCATTTCTATTAACAGTTTTTCCATTAAATAAAATTGGTAAATCAATCATATCGAGATTTGGTTTATCTATTTTTCCTCAAATTGCTTTAATGTCTGTGATTTTATTTGCTGGGATGCTTGAGCAAGGAAATTATTTATTATTTTCATATGCATTCATCGGTTTAGGTATTATTCCTCTTTTATTATTTCACAATAAAAAAGAGTACCTGTTTCTCATAGCTTCTTTGGTAATTAATTTCATCATCATTTTATTCTTTGATCGTCAGATTATAACAAATGATAGGATCCCTAATGACTTGCAATATGTAGGTGAGTATTATTTTTATTATAAATTACCGCAAATAGCGCTTTGGGGATTATTAGTAAGTGCCTTTCAGTTTTTTAAAAGAGAGAATTCTTTGAATGAAGAAAGGCTTGAAGCTACAAATAAATCCTTAGGAGAAATCAACGATGAAATACTGGCACAAAATGAAGTACTGAATGATAAACAAATAAAAATTGAGGAGCAGGCATATAAGCTATTGAATAACAATAATGAGCTTAGGGCGACAAAAGTGGAGTTACTAAAATCCATTGATAACCTAAAGGCCGCTTCCGAAAAGCTCAGTCACAAGGAGGCAGAAGCAAAAAGTATATTAAATGCATTGAATGAGCATTATCTAATCGCTCAATATAATTTGAATGGAGATCTGGTCAATATCAATACCAGGGCTAAAAATTTGCTTGGAGTAGTAGATAATGAATTATTCAGAAATATTAAGCCGGTTATTAACCAGTCAAGGCCTCTTGAAAGTTTGGTGAAAAATGGTCATTACTTCGAAGAAGTTTGGGATAAAATAAAGGGTGGAGCATCTCAGACTTTCAAAGTAAACATTCAAGTATCTAATAAAATCAAATGCGTAGCAACAACTTTTGCTCCCTTGTTTGATTCAAAAGGTCAGCCTCAGAATATTCTCGCAATTGGTCAGGACGTTACCGAATTGATTGAGAAAAATGAGAAAATTGATAAAATAAATGATGAGTTAAAGGAAAAAATATCGGAAATAAGCCAGCAGAATATTTTATTGAATTTCCAGCAAAAAGATATTTTTGATAAGAGTGAAACATTGAAAAAACAGAAAGAAGAAATTCAATCTATCAATGATTACCTGGAAGATCGGGTAAAGGAGCGAACCAGTGTTTTAGAGGCCAAAAACAAACAGCTCGCTGAATATGCATTTATTAATTCACATGTTTTGAGATCCCCGGTTTCAACCATTAAAGGTTTGTTGAATATTTTAAAATATTCCAATTTACCTGACAAAGACCAGAAAACATATGACCACCTAAAGGAAACGGTGAAGGTATTGGACAATATTGTATTCAAAATTAATAATGCTATTGATAACGACTTCCATTTTGACCGCATTTACCTTAAACCGGAAAGAAAGCCCCGGATTATAAATTTCCAATAGCTAAAATTGATATCTTCTCAAAAGGCTAAAAGGAACCAAGTCGAATTTTATCAGGTTGAAGAAAACACAATTCATATCACAGCTTTTCACCAGATTTTGTCCACATTATAGCATTGAGTACTAACAATCTATAATTTTCATTTTCATAAGCATGATGATCATGCCCCAATTGAAGATAGACAATCTTTGAATTCTTGTATAGATGTTCCCATCCAATTATCTCAGAACTTTCCGGATGTTGAGTTTTTAAAATGGGCGTAACGTTTTCATTCACTACATAATTTCCATAAACCTCGTCATGTATTACAAAGTTCTTCATGCCTTTGGTAACAGGATGGTTTCCATCGACAACGTCCACATTAATATCTACATCATGCCTATAGGTAGATTTTGACTGTTTCCCCGAAGGGGATAAAATGTATTTTCCGCCAATTATATTTTGAAATTCAGGCCATTCCTGGTATGAAACCAGGGAATGATGCAGAAAGACCATACCTTTTCCATCTTTTAACATTTTAATATATGCTTCCTTTTGAGGCTCGGTGATTTCCTGGTACATATCATAAAATACCAAAATATCATATTCATCTATCCCGGAATTCCCGATCATTTTATTTCCGGAAGGTTGTGCTAGCGTGTCGTAATTAATTTCAGGATATGAATCAAACATTTGAAAGAAAGATTGCTTTTCGAAGTCATGACCACCGGTAATTATTAAAATATTAGTCTGAGCAATTGCCTGATTATGAGTGCTAAACATCAAGGTTGTGAGTATTAATATAAACAGGTTTTTCATTGTACAAAAAAGGAATAATTAGATGTTTTTAGGTATTTAGAAAGCTACAAATTACATGTGAAAATAAAAAATATATTGTCATTTCGCTTACAATCAAATAATCTGAAATAAGCATAACACTGAAAGTTAGTATAGCTATCCGATATTCATATTGTGCAATTATAATTAAGAAATGCAGATTTTTTAAAAAATTGGACTGTTTTAACGACTCAGCGATTAGTTAGTACAAAAAACTTCCGTTTTATGATCTTTCAAAAATTTAATTAACAATTGGTTTTTTTTATTACATCACAAAATTCATGGCTGAGTTCATCAATTAATGTATTAGCGATAATATGAATATTTTTATACAACAGATATAAATTATTGACTAATAAAATGATTTCATGGAAAATTTAATGAGTAAATTAACAGTAGCGATGGTGTGTGTGGGAACTCTTTTTTTAGCGTCATGTAGTGAAATAGATCCATTGCCCTTAGCACAATCATCATTTAATGTAGCGACTTCATCACCGGAAAGAAATCTTCCTGTTAAGTTTGAAAACCTTAGTACAAATGCTGCAAAGTATTTATGGAATTTTGGTGATAGCTCTGAAACATCGACAGAAATTGCCCCAATTCATACATATGAAGAGTCTGGAGAATTTATTGTTTCTCTTACAGCAATTACAAATGACGACCAGGTGCATACTGAATCTAAATTAATTACAATTGGAGAAAGGTATCTCACAGGAATGTATATTATAAATATCAATATGAAGGATGGAAATGAAAAACCTTGGGATAGTGACGGTACAGGTCCTGATGTATTGATGCAGTTTGGACCAGTTGATTTTGAATCGGAAGATGAAATTGAAGGCTTTTTTGTCAATTCATTAAATGTTGGAAATTTTCAAACACCTATAGGAATATCAACCGACGACGTATTGAGCGAAAATTACAAACTGACGGATGAAGACTTTTTTATTATATTAGAAGAGGTGGATACCGTAAAAGGTGAGCCTGTTTTACAAAAAATGATCGAGCTTATTTTTAATCCAAGAATCGTTAATGGAGAATCTATTACGGAAATAAAACGAGAAGATGGAACCGGTGATTTAACAATTCCATTTATAGTTCTTGACGAATATCAGTTTTTCTTAGAATTCGAAGTCAGATAGTTAAAACTAATTATCATGTTCTGAACCGGACAATTTGGCAATAAATCAAAAATCATTTGAAGAATATTATTTGATATTATTGAATTATCAATAAATTGTAACATGAATTTATTGTTAATTTAAATGATTGAATGTGAAAAAGTCTTATGTCCTTAAATCCTCTATAGCTTTATTTATTATTGTTTTAATTTTTTCTTGTGATAAGACAGACCCGTTACCTATTTCAAAAGCGGGGTTTGAAATAATAAATGAAAGTAAACTGGAGAAAAATATCCCGGTAAAATTCGTAAACCTGAGTACGAATTCAGCTACGTTTAAATGGGATTTTGGAGATGGAACTTCTGATTCAACCAACATTTCTCCGGAACACACATATACAGAAGATGGCAATTTTGACGTAACGTTATCAGCCACCACAGAGGATGGCCAAATAAGCACAGAGACGCAGTCTTTAGATATAAAAACAAGGGTATTAGTTGCTTTTACTGTTGCAAATATCAGTTTTGTGGATCCTGACGGGAATCCGTGGGATGATGATGGTACAGGTCCTGATCTGGTATTCATTTTTGGTGCTCAGAGTGCTGATATTGAGGATTTTATTTTTACTGATACAACTCATAATTTAACACCAGCTGATTTGCCACTCGATTGGACGTTTCCGGATGGTAATGGGATGGAACTAACAAGTGAATTGTATGATCTTGTTTTATTAGATGCAGATCCGGAAAAACCGGAAGATCCGAAATTTGACGTCATGTTTGGTATAGAACTCGATCCTGTTTTATATGAATTCGGAGTAAAAGATGATGATGATAATGGTTTACTGCAGGTTTCTATTGGTGGCTTTGCTATTGATTTGTGGCTCACATTTGCATTGCAGTGATATCGTGTATTATGATCTGATTTCATTTTAAATCGATCTTTTATTTTCCAATTTTGCATCCGAAAGTTGATAATTTGAATATTCATCTTTCGGATGCAATTTTAATTTATATCTTATTCAATGGATTTTCCCCAATTATAATTGGGCTCAGGTCCCATCTCAAGTAACAAGTTTCCTCCTTTCAATAGCTCAGATGCGAGGAATTTCCAGTCGTTCAGGGGAATTCCGTTAAGTATGGCACGTTGAACATATATGTTTTTCCGGGAAGTATTTCTCGCCTCGATAATAAATGACCTGCCTCTTCCATATCTTTCTCCAAGGTCAATTTCCACTTTTTCATAAAGTGGACTCCCAATTTCATAGATCGGATCAACCCGACAACCACCATCTGTTTGAAAAAGCCCTAAAGCAGCCATGATAAACCATGCGCTCATTTGACCCTGGTCTTCATCTCCAAGGTAGGCATTGGCCAACCCATAACCGTAATACCGGTCAATAATTGCCCGGCTCCATTTTTGGGTGAGCCATGGTTTATTTACCCAATTAAAGAGGAATGAAAAATGCATAGATTGTTGATTGCCCTGCATTACCGGGTAATCCCAATATTGATCGTTTGGAGCGTTGAACCTCCATTTGTAGCTTTCATTAAATCCCCAATCCAACCTTTCAGTAAATCTGTCTTTACCAATAGCCTCTGCCAATGCCGGAACGTCCTGGGGAACAAAAAATGTTAATTGCCAGGCATTTCCTTCAACATAATCGTGATTGCGCCCTGACTGATATGGATCAAAATCAGGTAGCCAAGTTCCATCGGATTTTCTCATCCGAGCATATCCGGTTTCCTGATCTATAATATTTTTCCAATAATCTCCGCGCTTGTGGAAGTATTTATAGTCTTCTTTCTTTCCAAGGGATTTGGCAAATTGAGAAACAGTCCAGTCATCAAACGCATATTCCAATGTATTGGAAAAGCGACCTAAATCGTACGGGACATATTTATATTTCAGATATGTTTCCAGATCCCGGTTTCCTGCAAATCCTCCTCCGACTTTTCTTGCAGGAGTTGTTTGCATCTTCACAACCGCTTCATAAGCTTTTTCAACATTATAATCCCGGATGCCCATTTGGTATGCTCCAACAATTAGTGGAATCTCATGCTCCGCAACCATAACAGGGATATATTCCATACCTGCCGGGCCTTTGGCAAGCCATCCGTTGGCATCATACATGGCCAGTTGAGATTTCACCCAGCTACTCGACCAATCAGGGGTAACCAGGTTCCAAAACTGATTAAGATTCCAAAAGGTATTCCAAAAGGCATCACAACCAAGCGCCAAATCATTGGGATTAGAAAGTTGCTGCACGGTTTCATTTGCATCAATCCATTTGCCGTCAACATCGCTAAAGGTATTTCTACTGCACAAAGCTCTGTACATATTGGAATAGAAACGCATTTTCTCACGCCGGTCAGATGTAGATATTTTCACTCTATTGAACAGATCATTCCATGTATTGACATGATTTTTTCTTATAGCTTCAAAATCCCATCCGAATGGTTTGGAGATTTCTGTTTCCAGGTTGAGGGAGGCATTCTCTATACTCACATAAGATATTCCTGAACGCATTTGCACTACGGGATTCGCCTTGGTATTGAATTCAATAAAAGCACCGGCATCACTGACTTTTTTAACTTGTAGGATATTGGTATTTTCCTTTATTCCATCTTCTGTCCATACTCCGAAATTGGTCATTGGTTGGTCAAACTCGATGACAAAATGGACAACATATTCCTGAGAAATGCCTCCCGACCATGTATTTGGAGAGTGTTGTTTGCTGAAACCTTCAACACGCTGATCATTGATCTTTTTTATAAAAACTTCCTGTAAATTGAATGCATATTCAGCCGGAAATTGCAGGTCAATTAATATCCTCGAACCAGCGCTATCTTTTGGAAAAGTATATTTCTGAAATCCACAACGGGTAGTAGAAGTCAGCTCTGCTTTTATATTATAATCTGTTAGTTCTACCTTGTAATATCCTATTTTAGATTTTTCTGTTGCTTTATCGATCCTTGATCTATATCCTTCATCCGGTTTTTTCTGATCTCCAACATTGACGATCAGCGGCCCATTCGTTGGCATTGTGAGTAAACCGGCCATGGTCCATTCATGGATGTGACTGAATCCGCTTACATTTTCAAATATAGGATCGTACCCTGCCTGCCATCCACCATTCTGATTGTCAGGACTTAGTTTTACCATACTGAAAGGCATCCATGGACCAGGGGCGATCATCCATCGAGAGTGGGCCGTACCCATCATCGTACTGGCATATCCTGCCGTAGTTATCTTTTCATTGGGCGACCTTTCTATATTACCTGATTGAATGACTTCTTCATTAAGCAGTACTTTATAGACACTTTTTCGGATTGAGCTTACCGATGGCATAGGCGCTTCCAAAACATACCTACCTGTTTCAATCCTTTTGTGCAGTATTTCTTCATTATCGAGTAGTACCTTCATTTGCGGATCACCGGATACATGCTCAACATCCACAATTAAAGGTTGGGTTGAACCGTCATCAGTATCAATTTCATAATCGGCTGTTTTTACATTTCTAATGAAAATATCTCGATTTTTTAAGAGTTTTACTGTGCCAGGTCCTTCAAGTCTAAGCTGATCAAATATGATCCATGAGCCCTGCAATGTGGTCATAGAAATCTCGTTTCCACCCGTTTTTAATATCCCGGGTACAATGGGCATTTCAATAATAAATTCTTTACCGCTAATGGAATCGCTTTCAATGCTATTGTTTCCAGATCCGGGTGGTAATTGATATTTAAATGACTTCCCATTGATTGTGACTTTAAATAGGGGTGGATCTTCAGTGCTGTTATCAAACAAGTCGATCACAAGTTTCAAATCTCCTCCTGATGGAAGTTTTTCAATTCCAAAAAGTATATTCAAGGTGTGTGATCGCCATCCTGAGGTATTCCAGGTTCCTCCCCACGAGTCGGAAGGGCCAGGAATTACATATGGCCAATCATTTTTTATATTGGAATTGCCCACAAGATAATAATTGTCTTCCCATCCGAAATCTTTTTCCAGGAAGCGCTTATATTCATTAGGAGCAAGGGCAAATTCAGCTGGACTGTTATCTGAAATACCAATTTGCCAAATGACTTGAGGTTCGGTGTTGCATGCCTGGAATGTAAGACCCGCCAGAATGATCAAAAGCCCGTGAAAAAAATATATAACCTTCATATCAATACAACTATGTTTGCATAAAGGAATAAAATTGAACTATAGTAAGCAAAATTTTCTCTGTTGCGGATTATATATCATGGTTATGATGCTAAAAAAATAATTATCTTAATTTTACCGATAACGGACAATATGTTAAAATGAGACTATACCAATTCATTGAGAAGTATTTTTGGGTCTTTCTAATTGCAGGCCTTTTATTAGGATTAAGCTTTCCTGTTTATAATGACTTTTTAATGACCTTGCTGGAGCCAATGCTGATGATCATGCTCTTGCTGGTTTTTTTAAAATCTGATCTTGTACACATCCTGAGCGAAATTAAAAATTATAAGCTGATGCTGTATTTGGTCATTGCATATATGATTATTATTCCCGCTCTATTTTTCTTTTCAGTAAATTTTTTCAGTCAACAACTTGCTCTTGGTGTTTTATTACTTACAGCGATGCCGGCAGCGGTATCATTGCCTGCCTTGGCAGATATTGTAAAAGGAAACACTGCACTTTCAATAAGTATTACCATTACTACTTCGATTGTCGCCCCCTTTTCAATTCCGGTTATTTTTGGGATGTTGAATATTGAACATTTGTCAATAAGTCCATGGGAGATATTTAAGGATTTGACCA
This sequence comes from Bacteroidota bacterium, assembly GCA_024280115.1. Classification (GTDB taxonomy): domain Bacteria; phylum Bacteroidota; class Bacteroidia; order Cytophagales; family Cyclobacteriaceae; genus JAAUQL01. The sequence goes on from JAJRQT010000060.1 coordinate 14,825, forward strand.
TCATCATTTTTATTCCAATGGTATTATCCCAGGTCATCAGAAAATATTTCTCAAATACAATTCAACAGAAGAAGCATGTTTTTACGTCTGTCAATATTCTCCTACTTTCCCTGATGGTTTATGTAGTGATGGGTTCTCTGCGCGATGAGGTCATCAATGATTCGATGGACATCCTTATGCAATTGGTGTTTTTATATATAATATTTATTCTCCTTCACATCATTGGGTATCTTTTGGGTTATAAACAGAATAAAAAAAACAAAATCACCATTTCCATTGGAGCGGCTTATATGAATAATGGAATGGCAATTGTTTTGGCAGCAAAATATTTCGAACCGGCAATTCTCGTATTGATGGTGCTTTCTGATCTTCCATGGACTACATTGCTGGCGCCATTCAAAAAGATTATAAATTTAAAGGAGGTTGATAAAATTTAATCCAGAATATCTCCTTTCTGCGTTCACGGGCATGTACCCTGAAATAGTAGTTGAGGCTCGGTTGAAGAAGGCTTTAAATATCTTTTTGTGATTTTTTTCTTAATAGGATACTGAATTTACATTACGGACTTTCAGCCCTTAATATGGATACAACTTGAATACTCCGGGCTTCGATGCTCTTCGCCCGAAGCTAATACCTTTAATCCTTTCAGGATTATTGTTTTCAACATCTCAAAGTAATTTTTAGCAGGGGAGACGCTATAGTAACTGAAATCGTAAAAATTCGGCTCGGTTCATATATACTTTCAAATAATAGTTTCAGGTTATTCATTTTTTCACATCCAGCATAAAGGTCTCAATTCCATATTTGCCAACATTCATTTTCGATATATTGATGGGATATTCTTCGATGATATTTGATTTTTGCAATTGGCCCAGGTCAAAATATGAGTCGAGATTTACTGTAGCTTCCACACCACTTGAATCATACATCCTCACTACTATCTGATCAGAATCTTCCGCTTTTTTAATGGCGGTTATAATAACATTTTCCTGGTCAATATTGAAAAATCTGGTTTGCTCCGGTAAATTGGCATTGGCTATTTTTGCAGGATATACAATTACTTGAATAGGATCATTTTGCTGTTTTGCCATTCTTGTCCCAGAGATATCACCCGTGCTGTTTGAGGTCAGGATGTTATGGAAAGAGTGATTGCCCGCCTGCGAATATTCGTTGCCTTCCCAATGGCATGATTTTCTGCTGGCAAGTAAAATATGCTGCAACAACGATTCCTCAGTGTCTCCTGATGGATCAAGCCAATCGGCCACCGCTACGGATGAGCTCAATGTCACAGTGAGCTCGTCATCAGAAGCGGAAATCCAATCGAGGATCGCCCTGGGGTGCACATTTTTACACAATGGTGTATAGCGTTCCCCGGCAGTTTTAATCTCATCTTTCCCAACCTGAACGCTGCCAAATGGCACTTCATAAGTAATTTTAGGATCTTCGATAGCCAAGGGAAACGCTGTTCGGAATTCTCGATACATTGCTCCTGTCCAGTTGATCAATTTTGTTTCAAATAGAATCCGTTTTAGTTCATGATAAATAGTTACATCCTGTTCGACAATCGCATTTAAAATTTGCTGCCTCATTCTATAGGTAGAAAATACCTTTCCTGACTCTATGATTTTCCATACGGATTTATATTTGCTAACCTTATCAAAGTCTTTCATGAATGGTTGTTGTACATCGCCAAATTCACCAGCGCCGTTTCCTATAGATTGTAAAGTAAATATATCCGCAACCATATAATTGTCTGTTTTGAAAAGATTCCTGCTGAGCGCTTTGTCGTAGATCTGCGAGATACCACCCTCATCAAAGGTTACTCTGTAGAATTTGTTTTCGTAAAGTGAAACATTTGTATTTTGCTCTTTGTGTTCCTGGATTTTTTGCAGCTTTTGAAGGTAATAAGTATTGTACCCAATGGAAGGAACATTTGCCACAAAAGTGACATCGGCAGATTTTATACTTTTATCATTATAATACACAATATCAGATAACTGGGTAGAAATTGAACTATTGTCATGAGTACTAACTATTAAATTCTTGGCTTCTCCCTGTTGCAGTTGGATTGAAATGGTAACAGGATCCGTTCTATCCCATGAAAGGCTGTTAAATAATATCAACGGAATGCCTAAATTTTCATCAGTTTTCACCTGACCGGCAATAAATCCGGTCGCCTTGTCCAAAAGCTTCTCCCCAAGTGATCTGGATAGTACAAGTTTCTCCTTAAACAAATCATCTGTAATATCTCCATCGTGCCCACCCCAACCATGGTCGGGAAAGATCTTTGCCCTCCATGCTTTATCAATTTCTTTTGTAGGGTATGGCATTCTTCTTGGATCCAGCAAATTGGCAACGGACAAGAATTTCTCAGCTGCCGGAAGTAATTTTGATCCTTCCCTGCTGGCGGTGATGGCATAGTGGTGGCTCGGACCGTGAATATAAAGCCACACATTTGGACGCTCTCCCTGGATAGTATCGACAATCGTAGCATTTTTTTCTGCTAAAGGCATAAATTCATCAACTGTCATCAATTCCATTTCCGGGAAATAAACAGTTTGCCTAATTCCTTCCTCATCTTTTACATTTTTAAAGCCATTCCATGAATCGATATAATTGGAGTAATCAATGGCAGGTAGCATATCCTGGCTTGATAATAGCGGTGTATATTGTTCACTGTTTTCATAGTATTGATTCCAATACAAGACCTGTTCTGCTCCATATTTTATTTTATTTCCCATCTCCTTTGAAAGATGTATCAAATCATTTCCATAGTGACCGGGAGAATAGGTAAAAACCGAACTCCCATCCGGACTTTTCCAGTGAAACATCCCTTTGGCATGCCGGCTAATCACCATATAATCAACACCCGCCTTTTTGAGGATCTGGGGTGTCTGTAATGATTTTCCGGGTACATCTACATTCCAGTAAACTTTTGAATCATAGCCACCGAATGTCTTTTTTACCCATTTTTTCCCCAGGTATAACTGGCGTACCTGGTCTTCAGCATCGTACATATCCTCATACGGACAATTATATGTTGCCCCAACAGAAATAAGCTGATTGTTGAGCAAAGTGGTGATTTTGTCCTTTGCCTCAGGATGCCTATGGAGATACTCCCACAGCATCAATCCATCCTCAATATCAAACCCATAATCCGACCGTGTGAAGGCATCCTTTAGGATCGGGGTCAATAGTAGGGTATCCCGAAGAATGATGCAAACTTCCGGCCTGTCCACCCAGGCAATATCCTGATGGCTGGAATTCATTATAGTAACTTTTCCATTTTCATATCTGTTTTCAAAAAAATCAGTGTAAACATTTATATAACCGGGTCGGTAAACTTTCATCAAGGAGGCATTCCAACCATTTTGAAAGCTGGTTTTGTGATATAAAAAATATGATCCTACGATTTCTGTTTGAGTAGATATTCCGTCTCCTTTTGAAAAATTGATATCCAATGAAATATCTTGGCATACTATAGAGAACCTATTATTAGGAGGGAGGGCTTTTACAGAAGCTTTTGCAAATCCACCATCTTTCACAAATTTGACCTTTTTACTATTTTTTCCATCGATTTTTAGCTGAACGCCCCTGCCTTCAAAATGTCCCGGAGCATCGATATGCATTAAATCACCATCTTGTTTTATACTGAACGCGGCTTCATTAGTAGCGGAAACTTTCAACCTGGAAACGACGTCTGTTCCCTTGAATATCATGAACCAGGAGTTGCTGCCCTTGTTATGGCCCGTTACCCGGATTTTGGCCTGGGCGCCTTTTTTGATCTTATTCGTTGGAACTGTCAATCTGAAAGCGCCGATCCCATCTCCGTTGTGATCTCTTTTGATCAGGATATATTCTGCGCGGCCATCTCCCGGGTTATCCAGTATTTTCAGTGTACCGTCTTCATTGGCGAGGAAGGTCAGTATAGGTTGTCCGTTGACAGCGATATCATACGGTTCGCGCAAATTAAGATCAATATTAGATAGAAAGAAAAATGAAACCTGTGGTTTATCATAGGTTGAAGGCACCTTTCCGGTTAAAAACTCAAAAGCCATTTTACCAGTTGAGGCCCTGGAAATCATGGCCTGCCCGAGATCTTCTCTCAACGAAGGATAATTGTAATCTCCACCGCTTAATTTTTCTGTATAACCTTCTATATCATTTTTGCAAATATTGAATAAGTGGTAATTGACATTTATTTCATGAATATGCTCATGTCCGTTGCTCCCGTTGTGACCGTAGGAATTAAAAATAGTCAAATATCCAGCTAAAAAAAGGACCAATAAAAATGGTCGATAGGAGGGGGAGGGTTTATATTTCATTTTTTTGTTATAAGAGGTGTTTAAAAATGGACCTTGCAGCCAATTATAGGATAGCTAATTCCCATAGATATCAAAGATAGGCAAATCTGCAAACAAGTTTTAGGTGAATTTATTGAAAATCCAAAATATAGGATGGTCCTGGGTGCTGGGTGCTGAGTGATGCAACTGCCAACTGGCAACTCAAATCCCAAACCCACAGCTGGCGCGAATTTGTAATTCGTGCCCATTTATAAATAGAACAACAAAGACAGGGATTTGAAATCCCGGTTCACTTCTATCTTGTTTCAAATTTAGACTGTCACTCTTTTTCTCACAGCTTCTTCACCTTTAGCTTTCGACCTTTAATTGGATAAATACTTGTCACTCGGCAAAACCGACCGACTGAAGCGGAACTGGCAACAGGCAACAGGCAACAGGCAACTGGCAACTGGCAACCGGCAACTGGGTACTGGGTGCTGGGTGCTGGGTACTGCCAACCGGCCACGCAACTGGGTACTGGCGACTGCCAACTGCCAACTGGCAACCGGCAACCGGCAACTCAACCGGGTTACCTTTTTCAATTATTTGTATTAATGGTCAATAATAAAATCCATTAGCCCCTCCTATTTTTTTTTCACATTTTAAATTTTTACAATTATGTCGCAAAAAAATTATGATGCGAAGTTGAAAGAGATCACGGCGATCCGTGATGAAGATGTCAAAACCCCCAACATGCCCGTAGGTGAGGCAGTCCAGGAAGCCGAAAACCTGGTGGCCTGGTGCGAAGAAGACAAGGCCAAATTGACAAAAGCCGGTCTTGACTGGCAGTTGGTAGAAGACTTGCCTTTGCGTGCCGGCGCTTGCCGCTATGCGCAAAGTATTTGGGCGCGTGAATCACAGAGTAGGGAAGACGCTCAAAAAGAATGGAATGCCAAATCACCGGACGCTTTCAATCTCCGGGATGAGCTGGTGCACCATTTCCTTTTTGCATTCAGGAAGCAACCCGAGCTGGTGAGCAAAGTACAGATCATTCGTGAGGGTGGCTCCAACGCAGATATGCTGCAGGACCTCAGGGACCTGAGCGTACTTGGTAAAGAAAATCTGGACTTACTGAAAGCCATCAGTATGGATGCAAAGCTACTCACCGAAGCTGCCCAAACCGCAGATACGCTATCAGTTTTGTTGGCGTCTGCAAATGGTGAGAGCGGCGATGATGCAAAGGCGAAAGTGATGCGTGATAAAGCCTACAGCTACATGAAAGTTGCCGTTGATGATATCCGGGGTACAGGTCAGTATGTGTACTGGCGAGATGAGGATAGAAAGAAGGGGTATGTAAGCCTCTACAAGAAAAGGGGGCGTAAAAAGAATAATGCACCTGTAGAAGAATAGAATCTTCAATTCTAAAGCCACCCCGATCTATCGGGGCGGCTTTTTTATATTTAAAAATACACTATCGCTTAGATTACAACGTAGCCAAGCAGGCTAACAGTATGGTACTCATTTTAATCTGTATGCTAATTCGTAGATTTATTACCCTTCGCCTCCCCTTCGGGGTTTGTGCCTACCTGATTGTCAGCTGATTGATCTGCATAAACCTATTAACGCTCCCCCCCAACCAATGAATGCTCCCCCGCATCCTGGAGACTTCCCCCCCCCAAGTTCTTGTGTTCCCCCTTATTTTCTGAACTTCCCCCTTAAAAACTGAGCTTCCCCCGGATATTTTAAAGGTTCCCCCTTAAATTCTGTGCAAGTTTATCCCGGGGGGAGCAGCCAACTTAGCGGGGGAAGCCAAAAAGAAAGGGATTGAAGCAAAGAAAATGAGGGGGAAGTTAAAAAGAAAGAGATTGAAGCTGAAAAAATGAGGGGGACGTTAAAAAATGAGGAGGAGGACTAAAAAATGAATAGAGAAATCAATAATCTTAACTGGGAGTTAAAAAATTGAAAAGGGCACCTGACAAAGCCTCGGCCTGTGACTCACACACCGGAAAATTTGGATTACCTCATGGTCTGTGCGCCACAGACCATGGATTTAGGATGTCTAAAAGTTTATCCTGGATATTAAATATGACTAATGAAAACGATTTATTTACTATATTTAAATGTAAATTTTTCTACTTCAATAAAATTGATTTTTTTAAGCAATGTCTAAGGCAACTGTAACACTTAAACACCTACATCACCAGAACGAACACCAGGTTGGGTTATACTTCAGCTACAACACCTCATTGATACAGGCGGTAAAAAGGATAATTGGCGCCAGGTGGAGCCGCAGCAATAAGTGTTGGTATGTCAAAAATAATCCTGCCAACCTGCAAAGTATTTTTTCGATATTCAAGGGTATTGCCTGGATTGATAAAGAAGATTTCTTTAAGCATGAAAGTCAGGTTGAATCAAGGGTAATAAAGCCAAAAAATATAAAATCACCGAAAAGGAAAAACATTCCCGAAGAGTACGCCAAAACATTAATAAGAAGAAGGTACAGTGAAAGTACACTTAAAATTTACACAAGTTACTTTAGCGAGTTTGTAAATCATTTTCCCGATATAGACCTTGACCAATTAACCGATGATCATATCCGTCAATTTCAGGATTATTTGGTAAACGTTAGAAAGGTTGCTACAAACACTCAGAACCAGGCAATTAACGCTATTAACCCCGTAGGATCAATATGAACGATACAAATTACTTTTATATATATGTTTTAGAGTCGGGAAAAGATGGGAATTTCTATACAGGATATACGCATGATATTAATATTAGACTGGCAAAACATAACAATGGATTAGTAAAGTCAACCAAATACAGAAGACCATTACAATTGATATATTTTGAAGGTTGCCTGTCTCAGAAAGATGCAACAAGACGGGAAAAGTATTTAAAATCAGGAAATGGAAAGATATACTTAAGGAATCGACTTAAGGACTATATTGATCCAACGGGGTGAAGTTCTATTACGAGAAGGTATTGGGGGGAGAAAGAAAATATTATGCGATAGAGCGACCGAAAAAAGAATATATTTTGCCAGATATTTTAAGCAAGGATGAAGTGGCAAAAATGATCAAATTGACAAAAAACATAAAACACAAATGTCTTTTAGCAGTATTATATTCAGCCGGCTTACGGCGCAGTGAAGCCATCAAACTTAAACCCAACGATATAGATTCTGACCGCATGTTGATAAAAGTCAGGGGAGGCAAAGGAAAGAAGGACAGGTATGTGCAATTAGCCAAATCGACCCTTGAATTGTGGAGTGAATACGCCGAAAGGGAAAAGCCTGAAAAATAGGTATTTGATGGGAGGAATAAACGTCCTTATAGCGCCACAAGTGTTGTGAATGTTGTAAAAGATTCGGCCCGGAGAGCCGGGATAAAGAAACGAGCATATCCACATATTCTCAGGCACAGTATCGCAACGCATCATATTGAGCAGGGGATTAATTTAAGATACGTTCAGGAATGGTTGGGGCATGCCAGCTCGAAGACTACTGAGCGTTACACGCATGTCGCGGAAAACAATTTCAAAAATTTTAAGAATCCAATTGATGATTTCGATATATAATAATTAAAATGAAATTAAAAAAAGTGTATATAGCCCACAATATCATAGGCATATATGCACTTTTAATGTATAACTACATGTTGAATATAAACAATAGAGTGTGTATAGCACTTCGTTGAACGAAACCTCCTTTTAGTCGGTAAATTGAGAAGAAATGATTAAATTCTAGGACACTAAAATTTAATCATCATGAAAAAAAAGATTCATTAAGATTGCGATTTATCCGGGAGATGGA
>JAJRQT010000061.1 GCA_024280115.1 Bacteroidota bacterium
CTCCGGCATCGTTCAACCTGTTGTATAAAAAACTTCCCCCTTTATCGTATTAGATATTTTATCCAACCTTGTAACACTTTTACTATTTGAAGTCTTGTCGCTATATTGGGGAAGCATTTTATACAACGCTATATAGTTATAACCAAAGGGGGACAGTACCACTAAGTTGAAGAAAACAAAAACACATTTGCTGAAAAAAAGAGGAGTAAATATGTGCGATAAAGACAATAGTTTGCAAAACGTAAGTGAAAATGCTGACCCATTTGTGTCAACATGGGAAAAATAAGTTCTGCAAATAAAAAAACAGAAGGCAAGATATAATAAATATGGAAGTACAAAAAATGAGAAAAATAACATTAATTTCTTCACTAATTATCTCTTTGATTTGGGTAACAGCATGCACTTCAACCAAATCAGTAGTTTCAAGTTCGGCTAACCTTGAAAAATATAATTATGCCACAATTACTAATGTGATGGATTACGGAGGGGCTGCCGCATTAATGAATATTGAGGTAGAAATTTATGACGCTCTATCTTCAACAAGATTGCAAGTAATTGGTGATAAACAAGTGGAATCTTTATCTGATATTCAAAAACAAGAACTTTTACTTGTACGATTTTCAGCATCGCAGAGTGAAGAGGAATCTGTTGTGAGTATTAATTTTACCGATTATAGAACAGGCAAACCAATAGCATCTTGCAGAGGTGCATATGGTTTTGGGTGGTCTAAAGAAAATGATATGAGAGTAGCAATTAATAGAGCACTCGAACAAATGAAAAAATTGTTTTAGACAGAGTGTAGAGACCTGGCACTAAATCAAAGCGGAGGAAAACACTTAATTGTTTTTAAATGGTTGCTAAACACAGACCGGCTCTTCGACTTGTTCCGCAGGGCATGTCGAAGGAATGATAATCAGGATTTGCATTCCTTAACAGCATCCAATGATATCACCCAAGATAAAAAGCGTTGTTTTTCCATGGCTTGCGTCAGGTGGGGATTGTCATTGCATTGGAAAAAATCCTATTGAGACATTTTTGATATTCTTGGTAAACCTTTTCGGAGGTTAGACAATTGCGTTATGGATTTTTGTATTTATTTGAGCGTTTGTGCAAAAAAGAAAGGATAATTTGATTGATAGTAATGAAAAAAGTAAGTGAAGTCATAGCAGCAATTCTACTTGTTCTTATCGTACTTATAGCAAATAAAAATAGAATACTATCAACATTTGATACTGACTATTACATAACAACGGCAGACTTAAATGTAAGAATTGGAGCAGGAACAGATTACTCTATTTTCTTTACTTTACAAAAGGGGGATGAAGTTGAAATGTTATCAAGAAAGGATAATTGGTATAAAATCAGGCATTTAGAAAAGACAGGGTATGCATATTCAAAATATTTGAAATACAATAGAACTGAATCAAATACAAATTACTACTTATTTCAACAAATAATTTTATACATAGTCATAGGGGTTTTTACAGGCATCATTCTCTTTGTTAGTTTTATTATATTCAGAAAGATACGAGATAAAAGATTACTAAAAACCGTTACGGAATCAAATAGAGGTACACGGTCAGAAAGGGATTTGGTATTTAAGCTTCTAAAACACAAGATACCGTCACAGACGATTTTTCACGACCTGTATCTAAAAAAGTATACCGGCGGTTTTTCTCAAATTGACTTAGTCGTTATCACAGAAGTAGGCATAATTGTGTTTGAAGTAAAAGATTACAGTGGTTGGATTTTTGGAAGTGGGAATCAATCACAATGGACGCAAGTTTTAGCGTATGGAAAACAGAAATACCGTTTCTATAATCCCATAATGCAAAACAATAAGCATATACTGGAATTAAGAAAAAAACTAAAACATCTTGATAATGTGCCGTTTTATTCAATAGTGTTGTTCTATGGCGACTGTGTATTGAAAGATGTCAATTTTATTCCTGATGGAACATTTCTGGTGAAATCGAATAGAGTTTTAGAAGTTATGAAAAACATTATGAAAAATAATGGGCCTATTCAATATTCTGATAAAAATGAAGTATTTAGAATACTAAAAAGGGCTGTAAAAAATGGAGAATCTACGGAAAACCAAATTCAGCATATTGAAAATATTAAGGATATGTTGGGTAAGGAAAGGATATTTGAATAAATGGATATAAAATGAACAATAATAAAATCCCAGCTCTTCGGCATGTTCCGCAGGGAATGTCGAAGAATTGATAATCAGGATTTACAATCTGTAACAGCATACTATAATAACACCCAAGGTAAAAAGCATCGTTTTTCCATGGCCTGCGATAGGTAGGGTGGAAATGTGTAAATTACTGATTTGCTAAAATGGTGCCAGTAGATTCAAACTAAGGAATAGAAAATTCATACACAGGCAACAATAAGCCTTTTTTATAAAATCAAAAACTTATTCGGCTGAAAAAATACATAAGGGCTTTGTGCAATGAATAAAGCCCCAAGTTGTACTACATTGCAGAGTGTGACTAAATCTCCCTCCTGAAGCGAGTCCGGGTCAGATTGGAAAAGGGAGCCCAAATTAACCAAGAAGCAATTTCTCTTTATCAGAAATTGTTACTTTTTGCACTTCGAAAAAACTAAAACTTTTTTCAAAACGTTGCTCAATTTCATCATTGCACAAATTCCCCAGACTGCCCTCATGCGTATGGTCCAGTTTTGAGGGGATTTCAAATTCACCATTTTCAATTCTACGGCCCACTTCCACATAGGCATCTCTGAATGGCATTCCCTCCAACACCAGTTGGTTAACCAACTCCACGCTGAACATAAATTTGTATTTTTCATCTTTTACGATCTCCTCCTTTATGTTGATTTTTTCCAGCATAAAGCGGGTCATGTACAAGCATTCCTTCATGTTGGTAAAAGCAGGCATAAAGCTCTCCTTGATCAACTGCAAGTCGCGGTGATATCCCGATGGGAGGTTCGTGGTGATCATGGCAATTTCATTTGGCAAGGCTTTCAGTTTGTTTGATCGCGCCCTGAGCAATTCAAAAACATCCGGGTTTTTCTTGTGCGGCATAATGCTCGACCCCGTGGTATATTCATCAGGAAAGCTGATAAATCCATGATTTTGGCCCATGTACAAACACACATCCATGGAAAATTTGCCAATTGTATCTGCGATGGTTGCCATGGCATTGGCCAATACTTTTTCTGCCTTGCCCCTGCCCATTTGCGCATACACCACATTATAATTCATGGATTCAAAACCCAATAAGTCTGTGGTCATTTGACGGTTGAGCGGGAAAGATGAACCATATCCTGCGGCAGATCCCAGCGGATTTCTGTTTACGATTTCATAGGCGGATTTCAAAATTACCAGGTCATCTGCCAGCGATTCGGCATAGGCGCCAAACCAAAGTCCGAATGAGGAAGGCATGGCCACCTGAAGGTGCGTGTAGCCGGGCAGTAGTGTGTCTTTGTGTTGATTGCTCAATAAAATCAGTCGCTTAAAAAGCTGCTCCATCAATTCGGTCATCTCCAAAACCTCTACACGCATAAATAGTTTTAAGTCCAACAGTATCTGGTCATTGCGCGATCTTCCCGAATGGATTTTTTTACCCACATCCCCCAACTTGTGCGTCAGCATCAGCTCCACCTGCGAGTGCACATCTTCTACGCCATCTTCAATTTTAAAATTCCCGGCTTCAATTTCTTCATGGATTTTTGACAACTCTTTACTTAAAATTTCCAGTTCGGCCTCCGTGAGCAAACCGATAGAAGTAAGCATTTTGATGTGTGCCAATGATCCGATCACATCGTATTTGGCCAACATCAGGTCCAGTTCACGATCCATACCGACGGTAAATTTGTCGATTTCATCATGAACGCTGACGCCCTTTTGCCACAATTTATTTTTCGATTCAGCCATTTTTGACTACTATTTTATTTACTAATTTTTTATATAAACTTATTCCATCTACAATCTCCTGAATGCCAATATACTCATCCGCAGTATGCGATCTGGCAGAATCTCCGGGGCCAATTTTTACTGATGGAAAAGGCATAAGCGCCTGATCCGAAAGCGTTGGGGATCCAAAAATATCAATGCCCAATTCTTCGGCCACATATTTTAGGATATGATCTTTCGGCAATCCCGAAGGTTGCAACCGTGTTGACCGGGCAATCACTTCACAAGAGACGTTGTCTTTTATAATTGCCAGGACCTCGTCATTGGTATAGGCATCGGTGCTTCGTACATCCACCACAAAATGGCACTCATCCGGAACTACATTATGCTGTGTGCCCGCATCGATCATCGTTACATTCATTTTGACCTCGCTGAGCACTTCGGAGATTTTATCGAACCGGAAATCATGAAACCATTCAATATCTTTTAGCGCTTTATAAATTGCGTTTTCTCCCTCATCCCGGGCGGCGTGGCCGGAAACGCCTTTTGCCACACAATCGAGCACCATGAGGCCCTTTTCTGCAATTGCCATTTGCAGCAGCGTAGGTTCGCCAACGATAGCAAAGTCAATCTTTCCCAACTCCGGTAACACCAGTTCAATGCCATTTTTTCCACTGATTTCTTCTTCGGCAGTCGCTGCCAATACCACATTGTAGCCAAGGTCTTTTTTATCATAAATATCCATAAATGCAGCAATCAGCGACACCAGGCATCCTCCAGCGTCATTGCTACCCAGACCGTAAAGCCTGCCATCGACAACCACAGGGGTCATCGGGTCTTTTTTCCATGAAGCATTGGGCTTTACCGTATCGTGGTGTGAGTTGAGCAAAATAGTCGGTTTAGCTGAATCGAAATGCTTGTTTTTGGCAATGATATTATTTTTTATTTCATGGATTTTTAGGCCTTTTTCAACAAAAAACTCCCGAAGGATTGCTGCCGTTTTTTCCTCCTCCCTGCTTATCGAAGGGGTAGATATCAGCTTCTCCAGTAAAGCGATGTATTCTTCGTGTCCCATGTTCATTCAGTTTAGAATGGTTGTTCCCACCTGATTTTGTCCTTCCGCCAATTTTATAATATGCTTCGAGTTCATGATCCGAACTTGTTTAACGCCTTCTGCCAAGGCATCAAAGGCATTGTCTATTTTTGGTATCATTCCGGAATTGATAACACCTTCTGCCTTCAGCTGTGCATAATTATTTTGATTGATCTCATGGATCACACTTGCAGGATTGTCGATATCTTTCAACACGCCATTGAGCTCAAAGCAATAGTTAAGCTCCACTTCAAAATCTTTTGACATCCCCACTGCCACACGCGAAGCAATGGTATCAGCATTGGTATTGAAAAGATCGCCCCGGCCATTGTGGGTCATTGCTGCGAACACGGGTACGAGCCCGGTGTTGATCAAATTCCGGATCACCTCGCGGTTGACACTTTTCACATCTCCTACAAAACCGTAATCAATCCCATTTTTTAGAGGTCGCTTTTCAGCCAATATAGCATTCCCGTCTGCCCCGGTTAGCCCGATGGCATTGCAGCCGTACCCTTGCAGTTTGCTCACCACATTTTTATTGGCCACTCCGGCAAGCATCATCTTTACGACTTCGAGGGTATCGGCATCGGTAATCCTGCGACCGTCAATCATTTTTACCTCTATGCCCAACCGACGACTCATTTCAGAAACCCACTTCCCTCCTCCGTGGACAAGAATTTTATTGCCTTTGAGCCTGGCAAAGCTTTCCAGAAATGCTGAAAGCTGATCAGCATCTTCCACCACCTTCCCTCCTATTTTAAAAATGCGTAGTTGCTCTTTTGCCATTATTCAATTTTAATGTTCTATGTGAAATTCAGTTGTTCTCTTTATTGCCACAGATTCACAGATTATAATATTTCTAATTTTGTTTGCATCTTCCAGTCTCAGCGTCATCTTCGAGTGACACTGAGGAGGATAATTCTGCTATACAACGAAGTAAAACATGATGTTATAACATATGTTTAGACCAATTGTCAATCTTCAATCCAGGGATTCTACTAAAATGATTTTCATTATTTGTAACCAAAGTCATATCATTATCGATTGCTATACCTGCAATCAGTAAGTCTATATCATCCACTATGTTACCACCTTGACGTAAAGAGGAATATAATTCAGCAGAAATCTTGGCCGAATTATCAGTCATAGGAATTACTATATTTACAGATACAAAATCCTCAAAAATATTGAGTTGCTTTAGTGCATTTTTTGCTAATAATCCTCCTACAATCTCATAATAAGTAATCAGGCTTATCTCAATTAGCTCATATCGTTGAAGATATTTGTTAAAATTCTCAATGACTCTCTTATTCCCTTTGAAATAATAGGAAAGTATATCAGTATCAATGAGTACTCTATTCATCAATTCTCCTTCTGTTTCTTTTGCGATTACTTATCAAATTGACCGTAAGATCATCAAATACATCATCATCCAAATCTTGCCAGGAGCCGGCAAAAGATAAAGTCCTGGATTTGTTGCCAACGCTATGTTCCAGTTTTGACACATATTCATCCAGATCTTTAAGTTTATCCTTCGGAATCCGACTAATACGTCTTAATATTTGATTTCTTCTTTGTGTATCAGTAATCATATCAGTTAATTTTTTTATTCAAATTTATAATTTATTTGTCAAAAATTCCTATGATCATAAAATCTGTTAGCTTGTCACGCCTCGTATTATTGCATTATTTGAAACTCTCTAAATCCCCAACAATGTTCTATGTGAAATTCAGTTGTTCTTTTTATTGCCACAGATTCACAGATTATCAAATTTGTTTGCATCTTCCAGTCTCAGCATCATCTTCGAGTGATTGAGCAGGATAACTATTCAATTTTTATTCCTTCCGATGAAAGTATCAAAGAAATTTTTATTGGCTCTTTTTCAATACCATGCTCAAAAATCAACCTTCTTTCCTTCTCTACAAACCGGTAATTTCTGGGGTTATGATATTTACCTCTTACCCAAAAATATCCAATGCTCCTTTCTCCTGATTTTTCATCCAGTTGTTTCACTAATATATAAAGATCGTAAAGCAATAGTTCTTTTCCATGCTCACCTGGAAATGTCCCTACTATATTTCCACACTCAATAAGTTTTACACCGAGGCAACAATCGGTATAATCATGAAACAATTCAACATTTCGGATATTGCTGGCAAACTTATTTATTTCGTCCGATTCTTCGCTGACAACCTCAACTTTTTGAGCGTTTGTCGCAAAGATTAAGGCAAATACAAAGTAAAAAATTGATAGAACTATTTTCATTGCTACTCTTTTATTAACGTCTGTTGCAACTATATTTTCTAAATTTATAAAACAAAAAAACTAAAAGCATTGCTTTCTTCAAGGGGCAACGCCCCGTCATGTAACAGCTCAGGGCGAAGTGAAACGAAGCCCTGAGTCACATCATGCATATAAAATAAACCCTGAAAGGGTGACACTTGCCAACGCCCTTATGGTTAGTCCCACACATATTTTTCATCAAAATCAATTTTATATTCGCTATAAAATTTACGCAACTCATCTCGAAATGAAACTTTTTCATGATGTTGCAATTGATTTTGAATATATCTTTCAACAGCCACAACCTTTGAGGAACTCACCGAGAACGTTCCATATCCTCCTTGCCATGAAAAATTAATTATACCCTTCTTTTTGATCCATTTGCTTGAAGACGTTTTTATTTTCGAAATTAATTCTGCAATAGTTACTGTCCTTGGTAAAGTGCACAAAACATGAATATGATCTGTGTTGGCATAAATCTCATTTACAAAAGAACCAATATTTGATAATGTCCCTATGATATAAGCATGTAAATCTTTTCGTATAGCATCTTTGATCGAGTGTTCTCCATTCTTTGTGGAAAATACACAGTGAATATATACTTTGGATAGACTCTGCGCCATTTGCTTTTGTAGTTGCTTATCTTTCGGACTTTCAGCCCTTACACTAATACTGCTTCAAACCACAGGGCTTCGTTTCACTTCGCCCTGGGCTTATACCTTGAATCCTTTCAGGATTCTAACAAAACATTTTCAATTTCTTCTCAAATCAAAATTACCATCAGTAGTCTAAAGAGACAACTTCGTTGCTGAACCTTTCTGCATGAGGCACAGGCTATCTAACTAAATAAATAAGTTATTCAATCCCCAACAAAATCTGTTTCAGCACCGCCTGGGCTGCAAATTCCCTGTTGGCTGCTTCCTGGATGACGATCGAGCTATCACTATCAATGACACCATCGCTTACCACCACATTCCTTCTCACAGGCAAACAATGCATGAATTTTCCATGGTTTGTCAACTCCATTTTTCGCTCATCGACCATCCAGTTTTCATCGGTCGAAAGAACTTTTCCATAGTCCTCGTATGATGACCAGTTCTTGGCGTAGATAAAATCAGCCCCCTTGTATGCCTCATCGGGGTCATGGATTATGGATGCTTTTCCGGTAAATTCTTTCGAAAGATCGTATCCCTTAGGATTGGCAATCACAAAATCATAATCTGTCCTGTTCATCCATTCGGCAAACGAATTGCCCACCGACTGAGGCAATGCCCGAAGATGGGGTGCCCAGGTCAATACCACCTTTGGTCGCTCGACTTGCTTTGTTTCTTCGATGGTCAGCACATCGGCAAGGCTCTGGCATGGGTGGACTGTTGCAGATTCCAGACTGATAATCGGCACTCCGGCATATTTCACAAATTCATTGATCACATGATCCTTATAATCCAGTTCGCGATCCTTTAGCGAAGGGAAAGACCGCAGGCCAATGATATCGCAATAGGCGCCGACCACTGCTGCCGCCTCTTTGATGTGTTCTGCCTTGTCGCCATTCATAATCACACCCTCTTCAGTTTCCAGGGCCCAGCCTTCGCCACTGAAATTCATCACCATCACATCCATGCCGAGGTTAAGGCCGGCTTTTTGGGTACTTAGCCTCGTCCTGAGACTTGGGTTCATAAAGATCAATCCCAAGGTTTTGTTTTTTCCCAACGTGTGATCCGCCCGTGGGTTTTGCTTGCACTGCATGGCTTCCCTCACCAGGGCATCGACATCATCGACATCGTGAATATTTATAAAATTTTTCATATTAATGCTTAAATGCTATAATGTGTGAATGCTGATATGTGAAAACGTATTTTTATATAGATTGATTCTCTCATTTGTGCATTCTATCATTCTCTCATTTTATTAAAACGCTACCGCCTTCAAATATAATCCAGCTCTTTCGTCCAGCCCACACATCAGGTTCATATTCTGGACTGCCTGCCCTGAAGCTCCTTTGATCAGGTTGTCGATGGCAGAGAGAATAAATGCTTTTTTCCCATGCTTTTCGATGTGCAGCAAGCCTTTGTTGGTATTCACCACCTGCTTCAAATCTATGTTTTCATCAGAAATATGGACAAACGGATAAGGCTCATAATAATCCTTGAATAGGGATATCAACTCCCGCTCACTCAAATCCGTATCCATATAAATTGACGCCAGGATACCCCTGGTAAAATTTCCTCTAAAAGGGATAAAGTTGATTTCCTGCTCAAAACCACTTTGCCAACTTGCAATGCTCTGACCTATCTCCAACAAATGCTGGTGCTGGAATGCTTTATACACAGAAATATTATTATTTCTCCAGGAAAAATGAGACATCGCTGTTGGCTTTTGTCCGGCTCCAGTAGAGCCAGTTATGGCACTAATATGAATCTCACTATTCAATATTCCCGCTTTACCCATTGGGATTAATCCAAGCTGAATGCAGGTAGCAAAGCAACCCGGATTAGCTATATTTTTCGCGGTTTTAATAGCTTCATATTCCGCCTCTACCAATCCATAAGTAAATGATCTTGAATGATTTGATTCCCCTATTCTAAAGTCCTGACTTAAGTCAATAACTTTCACCTCATCTCTAACTTTGTACTCGTCCAGAAAAAGCTTCGATTGTCCGTGACCCGAACATAGAAATAGCACATCAATCTCAGAATCATCAAAGTCATCGGTGAAGGTCATCTCCGTTTCTCCAATCAAATCACTATGCACTTTGTAAAAAGAATTGCCACCATTGCTGGAGCTGTGGACGAAGGTCAATTCTGCCTCCGGGTGATTGAGCATAATCCGAATTAACTCTCCTCCAGTATATCCCGCGCCTCCGATAACACCAACTTTAACTTTGCTCATTGCTTTCTTTTACTTTATTATAAATCATCACCTGATTGGAGAGCATTTTAGAAAAACCTTTCACATCTTCCCCTGTAAATCCTTTGTGCATTTCTCCATATGACCCAAATTCTGATGACATTAGATCATAGGTAGAATTAATACCAATGGTCGTAAATCTGTATGGTTCAAGCTTTACAATCACATCACCCGTCACGTGGTCCTGGGTATCTTCCAGAAACTTCTCCACATTTCTCAACACAGGTTCCAAGAATTGTCCTTCGTGCACCAGCATACCATACCAACTGCCAAGCTGTTCTTTCCAATACTGTTGCCACTTGGTCAAAACGTGCTTTTCCAGCATGTGATGTGCTTTTAAGATAATCAGGGGTGCGGCTGCCTCAAATCCTACCCGCCCTTTTATACCAATTATTGTATCGCCAATATGCATATCCCTTCCAATAGCATATTCAGAGGCAATTGTACTCAGTTTTTGTATGGCATCAACCGGATTTTTAAATAACTCCTCATCCAACCCAATGAGTTCTCCTTTTTGAAATTTTAGTTTAATAGTTCGCGCTTCATCTTTCACACACTGACTCGGATACGCATCATTGGGCAAGGTCTGATCAGATGTCAAAGTTTCCTTACCTCCTACGGAAGTTCCCCAGATGCCCTGATTGATTGAATATTGGGTTTTTGACCAATCCATCTCAACGCCTTTGCTTTTCAGATATTCAATTTCCTGTTCACGAGACAATTTCATGTCTCTAATCGGTGTAATTATTTCCACTCCGGGAATCATGATATTGAAGATCATATCAAAGCGAACCTGGTCATTCCCCGCACCGGTACTTCCATGAGCGACGGCATCAGCATCAATCTTTTTAGCATATTCCGCAATAGCTTTTGCCTGAAAAACCCGCTCTGCGCTTACTGAAAGTGGGTAGGTATTATTTCTTAGCGTATTTCCAAAAATCAAATATTTGATGCAATTCCGGTAAAATTCATCTGTTGCCTTGATGCTTTCATGCCTTGTTACGCCCATTTGGTAGGCCTTTTCCTCAACTTTTTTTAATTCGTTTTTCGAAAATCCTCCTGTGTCCACTAAAACGGAATGAACAATATATCCCTTATCTTCAGCCAGATATTTTACACAATACGAAGTGTCCAATCCACCGCTATACGCGAGTACTACTGTTTTTTTACTCATGATTAAAAAGTGTTATTTTTTGATATTATTATTATTAAATTTCTTTAGCAGGTAAATTCTTTTTGCTTTGAGCCATTTGGCGTATTTACCTTTATAATCTTTAAATTTCTTTTTTTGATGTTTATACTTTACTACCGGATTATACAACATTCCGGTACACAAACAATGTTTTCTATTTGTCCTGGTTAATATGTCGTAATTTATACAACTCTGACAACCTTTCCAGAATTCTTCATTATCAGAAAGTTCGGAAAATGTAACCGGTCGGTATCCAAGCTCTGAATTTATTTTCATCACAGCAAGACTGGTTGTCAGTCCAAAAAGTTTGGCATTGGGAAATTTCTCTCTTGAAAGTTCAAAAGCCTTGCGTTTTACCTTCATGGCCAGCCCCATTTTTCTGAACTTCTCAGCAACGATCAGTCCTGAATTTGCCGCAAATTTTTCTCCCCAGGACTCTATATAGCAAAAACCCGCAAATTCACCATCTTCCGAAATTGCAATTACAGCTTTCCCTTCTTCTATTTTATTTTTAATATATTCAGGAGATCTTTTCGCAATTCCGGTCCCTCTCGCAGCAGCAGATGATTCTATCACCCGGCTTATTTCTTCTGAAAACTTATAATGTTCACTGGTTGCAACCAGCAATTGAAAATTTATCATTTATAGCAAAATGACTTTGTGAAAACTAAATGAAAATGGTGTTGATTTTGTGGAATTACCGCGTAGGTAATTATAATATATTTTAGCCCCGAAAGGGCCTCCTCCTGATAAGGTCAAGATAAATACTATTTGATAATATTAATTCCACTAACTATTAATTTGGGAGTACAAAGTTATAAATAATATATTTTTCAGCCTATAAATACTGATAAAAAGTTTCAGGGCACCGCTATTGATAGAATTAAAAATATTTTCTATTGATGATTTCATTGAGGACAACAGCATCTCTGAAACCTTTCGGATTTCGAAGCATTTCCACATATTCATTTACGCCTTCTTCCTCAATTTTGAAATTTATATTTCTACCATAATCAAGAGTCGGTTTGCGATTAATAGCTTTTCCAGAACTATAAGTTGAACCTTTATAAGTACTGCGACCTTTGGGGCTTGTTTCAACCTTTATTTCAGGCACCGGTTTTTCATGAACTATTTCCTCAACGGGAAAAGCCTCCTTTTCTACATATTCTTCACCGGATAGATTTTTTTCAAATTCCTTCAGTATATCCTCAAAAGAGAATGCTTTTTTTCTTTGCGGAGCCTTCTTTGCTGGCTGAGGCGAATTTGTCTGCTGTGGATTTGCAGCAGATTTTTGCGGCGGATTTTGTTGTTTTTTACTTTTCAAAAACCTATTGACAATGTAAAAGACAACAAAAATAATTGTTATTATAGTTTCAATATCTCCCATGTTGATTCAAATATATGAATATAATTTTATCTTTGCTGAATTTACAATATTTGAAAGTATTAAATGCAACTCACAAGACTCGAAATTAAGGGATTTAAAAGCTTTGGAGATAAGGCAATAATCAACTTTGATGAAGGGATTACAGGAATCGTCGGACCAAATGGCTGCGGAAAATCCAATATAGTCGATGCAATAAGATGGGTACTCGGTGAACAGAAAATTAGCACCTTAAGATCAGAAAAACTGGAAAATATTGTTTTTAACGGCACAAAAAAAAGAAAAGCCACCCAGCTTGCGGAAGTTTCGCTCAGCTTTAACAATACTAAAAACCTGCTCCCAGTTGAATATAATGAGGTAACCATTACGCGTCGCTTTTATCGATCTGGAGAAAGCGAATACCAACTGAATGGCATTAACTGCAGATTGAAGGATATAACAAATTTATTTCTCGATACCGGTATTTCTTCCAACAGTTATGCAATCATTGAATTGGCAATGGTTGATAATATCCTCAATGATAAGGAAAATTCCAGGAGACAGCTTTTTGAGGAAGCTGCCGGTATATCGAAATTTAAAATCAGAAAGAAAGAAACCCTTAAAAAACTCAGTGACACCGACATGGATCTTGAGCGGGTTGAAGACCTGCTTTTTGAAATTGAAAAGAACATGCGCTCACTGGAGCGCCAGGCGAGACAGGCAAAGCGGTATTATTCCATTAAGGAAGATTATAGAGTTTTTAGCGTAGAACTCGCTAAAAAAAGTATTGCAAAGCAGCAATCATCTCTCACGGTCATTAATAAACAAATAGAAAATGAAAAGGACCTGAAGCTGAGTCTGAATAAACAAATTTCCGAGGGAGATGCTGAGGTAGAAAAAGCAAAAGCAGACCTCATTCAGAAAGAAAAATTACTGGCGGGCAGGCAAAAAGCACTCAATGAGCATGTCGGTAAAATTAGAAATTATGAAAGCGAAAAGAAGATAAAGCACGAAAGGCTCAGATTTCTGAATGATAAAAGTGATAGTTTTCGGGAGCAGCTTTCACAGGACAAGCAAAGTCTTGAACGAGCGTCATTTTCTGTTCAAAGCCTTAATCAGGAAAAGGATTCGGCTATAAAACTCCATGAGGAAATTACAGTCACAATTGAGTCGCTCAAAGAAGACCTCGAAGAACAAAAACAAAAGACCAATAGCCTCAATCATGAACATTCAGAATTAGATAAGAATTATCGAAATAAAAAGGACGAACTATACAATACCTCCAAGGAGCTTGAAATAAAGGAAATTCAGATGAATTCTTTTAAATCTGAACTTGAAAAAACTACTTCTGATTCATCTGAAAAAACAGCCAATCTTGCCGAATTTGAAAACAAACTCAAACAACTAAATCAGGATATCTCGAGCAAAGAGAAAAATCTGAAAGCACTAAAATCTACTGAAGATCAGCTTCAAAAAACAATTAACTCAACAGAAAGAACTATTGAGGTCATAAGAGAGGAAAAACTACAGACAGGCAGAAAACTCGATGCACGACAAAATGAGTATAATCTCACAAAATCACTAGTTGACAATCTGGAGGGATTTCCTGAAGCGATAAAATTTCTGAAGAAAAAAGTAAACTGGAATAAAAACGCTCCACTACTTTCTGACATAATTAGTTGTGATGAAAAGTTCAGGGTAACCATAGAAAATTACCTCGAGCCATTCATGAATTATTATATCGTGGAGAAAGAAGCTGAAGCTTATAACGCGATCAACCTGCTGAATGATGCAGCGAAAGGTAAGGCGCACTTCTTCATTTTGAATAAGTTTGATAAGTATCATTCCAGAGACGCAAAGATTTTTGACAATGCCATTCCTGCAACAGAAATCGTTGAATATGATACGAAATACAAACACCTGGTATCGCATATGCTCGATGGTGT
The DNA here is from genome assembly GCA_024280115.1 of Bacteroidota bacterium. Taxonomy (GTDB): domain Bacteria; phylum Bacteroidota; class Bacteroidia; order Cytophagales; family Cyclobacteriaceae; genus JAAUQL01. The sequence continues at coordinate 14,672 of JAJRQT010000061.1, forward strand.
TTATATTGTCACAGGGCCGGAATCCAGCATTCCTGAAGACAGTGAAAGCGTATTTATTACTCAAAACGGTAAAGTAACTAAAAGAAAATTCAGTATATCCGGAGGCTCTGTTGGCCTGTTTGAAGGAAAACGAATCGGTCGCGCTAAGAATTTGGAAAAACTTCAGGCAACTGTAAAGAAACTGCAAAAAAAGCTGGAAGATATTGAAGAAAATTTCAAGGATAAGCAACAGGAACTAGACAAACTTAAATCTCAAACCAGGAAAATTCCTATCGAGAATCTTCAGAAGGAGATTAATCTGTTGAGACAGGAATTGGTCTCTTTTGAAACCAGGCAGGAACAAATGGCCGGTTTGCTTAATAGCAATACTGTTCGGAAGGAAGATATTATTGAAAGCATTAGTAGTTTTGCTCATGACATAGAGCAACTTTCACCCGCTGCCGAAAAACTCAATGCTGAACTATCCCTTCAGAGCGAATCTTTACAAAAGTTAGGTGCAGAGCTCAGCATATGTAAAGAGTTGCTCGATGAAAAATCCAGAAAGTTTAATGAAGAGAATATCCTTTATCATCAGCGGCAAAACAAAATAAACAGCCTTGACCAGGAGATTTCGTTTAAGGAAAGCGCCCGTCAAAGTACCCGGGAAAGGATAGAAAAAAATAGCAAGGATTTACAAAAGAATGAAACGGAGATTAAAAAACTGCTGGAAAGTAGTGAGATACAGGAAGATGAGTTGATCAGTTTATACAAAGAAAAAGAGTCAATCGAAGCAGGGGTTAATGAAGCTGAAAAGGATTACTATGCCGGTCGTGGGCATATCGATGAGATTGAAAAGAATTTGAGATTGATTCATTCCAAAAAGGAAACTATTGATAATTTACTCATGGAGCTTCAAAACAAGGCGAATGAATTGAAGCTGGAGATGAATTCGGTGAAAGAACGATTGTCAGTAGAATTTGAAGTTGACCTTTCTGATCTTCAAAGTGAAGAAGATGTGCATAGTGAAATCTCAAAGCTATCAGAAGATGAGTTGCTGGAGAAAGTAGCCAAATTTAAGGGGATCCTCGAAAAAATAGGTCCCATAAATCCAATGGCTATGGAAGCTTACGATGAGATAAAAGAAAGGCATGTATTCATCACAGAACAAAAGTCAGATTTGGAAAAAGCGAAAGAATCATTATTGACTACCATTGATGAAATTGATCTTGTTGCTAAAGAGACATTTTTACAGGCATTTAATAAAATTAAAGAGAATTTCATTAGAGTTTTCCGGTCTTTATTCACAGAAGAGGACGATTGTGATTTAAAGTTGATGTCTCCTGATAATCCGCTTGAATCAAAAATTGAAATTATCGCTAAACCCAAAGGCAAAAAACCACTCACAATCAGCCAGCTTTCCGGCGGCGAAAAGACACTTACGGCTACAGCTTTACTATTCTCAATTTACCTGTTGAAACCAGCGCCATTTTGTATTTTTGATGAAGTCGATGCTCCATTAGATGATGCAAACATTGATAAGTTCAATAATATTATTCGTAAATTTTCTGAAGAATCACAATTTATCATCGTCACGCACAATAAGCGAACAATGGCTAGCACGGATGTCATTTATGGCATTACCATGGTCGAACAAGGAGTTTCGAGGGTCGTTCCTGTTGATTTAAGAGAATTGGAATAAGCATTCGTTAGTATCTTTTCTTTTATAATTTTCTTTAAAAATCTGATTCTTCGATATAATGTGCACCTGGTTAATTCTGCTTGTTAATAAACTATTTTCTTCTTAAGTGATGACTTTTACTTTCAAGCCCGGCCTCATCAAAATCCCGTCAAGAAAATTATCTTGAAAAGTGTTAAGAAAGAATTGTTGTTTGAGCATTGGGAAGAAAGGTGCGGCTGGGCGAGTTTCAATTCTTTTAGCTTTTCAAGATAATTTTTAGAGATTTTTATGCAGCCTTGAATTCTTTGTTTACTTTCTGTTTCAAGACAGAAAGTAAAAGCCCGTCCGGCTTGAGGACAATGTAAATGAAAAGATATATTGCTGATTTTTAAATACGTAATTAACATAAACAACCTTCTTTTATACAGCACCTCAGTGAATACCTTTGTTGGTACGCAAAATGGAAATGATCTGAAAATCTGAATATCTTAAAGGCAATGGAGTTCGTGAAAACAAAATCTTGTTATTCATTTTCGCTTTATTCAATTTAGCTATTTTTGTGAAACTTTATAATGACAAAATTTACTCAACATGTTGAAGAATACAAATCCAACCCGCACAGATTCCTGGAAAAAACTCAATGCTCATTTCGAAACTGTAAAAGACATTCAGATGAAAGATCTGTTCGAAAATGATCCTGAGCGGTTTAACAGGTTTTCTCTAAGTTTTGAAGATATTCTCCTGGATTATTCAAAAAATCGAATTACCGAAGAAACAATTCAATTACTACTTGAATTAGCAGAAGAATCTGCTCTTAAAGAGGCTATTGAAGGATTCTTTAGTGGCGAAGCAATCAACCGAACTGAAAACAGGGCTGTATTACATACCGCATTGCGAAATAGCTCAGATCGTGCTGTTCTAGTTGATGGGAAGGATGTAATGCCGGAAGTTCGGGCTGTTTTGGATAAAATGAAGAATTTTTCCAATCAGGTTATATCCGGGGAATGGAAGGGTTTTTCAGGGAAATCAATTACTGATATAGTGAACATCGGTATCGGAGGTTCAGACCTTGGCCCTTTGATGGTAACGGAGGCGCTCAGACCGTATAAGATGGAAAATATTGAAGCACATTTTGTATCCAATGTCGATGGTACTCATATTGCTGAAACGCTCAAAGATCTAAACCCCGAAACCACCCTGTTTTTAGTGGCCTCAAAAACCTTTACCACACAGGAAACAATGACGAATGCCTTCACGGCCCGTGATTGGTTTTTAAAAGCAGCCCATGACAATGAGCATATCAAAAAACATTTTGCTGCGCTGTCAACAAACAAAGACGCTGTAGAAGCCTTCGGTATTGATGTTGATAATATGTTTGAATTTTGGAATTGGGTTGGCGGAAGGTATTCTCTGTGGTCAGCGATTGGCCTTTCCATCGCTTGCACCATTGGTTATGAGAATTTTGAACAGCTTTTGAAAGGCGCTCATAATATGGACGAGCATTTCAGAACCACTCCTTTTGAAAATAATATACCGGTTATTCTAGCCCTAATTGGTATTTGGTATAATAATTTTTTTGGTGCGGAAACAGAAACAATTTTACCATACGATCAATATCTACACCGGTTTTCAGCTTATTTCCAACAGGGAAATATGGAAAGCAACGGAAAATATATAGACCGCAATGGAGAAAAGGTGAATTATCAGACAGGACCCATTATTTGGGGCGAACCTGGTACAAATGGGCAACATGCATTTTATCAACTGATTCATCAGGGCACAAAGATCATTCCTTGTGATTTCCTGGCACCGGCAAATTCACAGAATCCAATTGGTGAACATCATCCAAAATTGCTCGCTAACTTTTTTGCTCAAACAGAAGCCCTGATGACGGGAAAAACTGAAGAAGAAGTTCTTTCCGAGCTGAAGGGTGCTGGAAAATCTCCAGAAGAAATTGAATTTCTACTACCATTCAAGGTTTTTGAAGGCAACAGGCCAACCAATTCTATTTTATTTGATAAATTGACGCCGGAAACATTGGGAAGCCTTATAGCTATGTATGAGCACAAGATCTTTGTTCAAGGGATTATATGGAATATATTTAGTTTCGATCAATGGGGCGTTGAATTGGGTAAACAACTGGCAAACCAAATATTGCCCGAACTCCAGAACGATAAACCTGTAACGTCACATGATGGCTCTACAAATGGATTGATAAATGCCTATAAGAAAATGAGGAAATAGAATTTATCTACAAATCGTCAGTTATTCATTTCATTTGAATTCTACTTGACTAAGTTGGGCAATCAATTGATTTTCTCCTTCTTTTTACCCTTGGTCCCTAAAGGCAAGAAGGAGAAAATCAACCTGGCTCCCTTTAGGGTTTGGGGTAAAACAGGTTTATTTATCGTCTCAGTAAAGTATTAATTTTATAACTAAATTCTATGGAATAGAAAACGGAATAGACAGAAGATAACTCATTGTTAAATAATTATTTAGACTCAATCACTTAAACGGATTTCTCACTAAACAAAAGAAAGTAATTTTTGAGATGCTGCGGTGATGTTTGATAAATAATATAGTAATCTTGAGCCTACTATTGCATCCCATTGGTCATCAGAGCCGGAAACTTCGCAAATATCAAAAGCCAGGATTTTTTTTCCTGATTCGGCGATTCTATCAAATAAATATATAACCTGATTATATGATAACCCTCCGGGAACCGGTGTTCCAGTAGATGGACAGAATTGCCTTTCCAATCCGTCAATATCGAAAGTGATATATAAGTTCTCCGGAAGTTCTTCTATTATTTGGTTGACCTGGTCCGACCATGTTCTTCCTTCGTATCGTTCTCTTGCAAGAGTAGAATCAAAGAAGGTAAATATTCTATCATCTTTTTTTATAATATCAGCTTCCTGTTTGCATAAATCTCTGACCCCAAGCTGAATAAGCTTATCAATTTCATTGACCTTCAAAATATTGTGCATGATGGATGCGTGCGAGTTTTTAAACCCCATGTAAAATGGTCTCAAATCCGCATGCGCATCAATTTGCAAAACACCTACATTATCATTCGATTGCGCTATAGCTCTCATCAATCCTAAAGGAGAACTATGGTCACCGCCGAGCACAACAGGAATTTTACCATCATTCAGGATTTCCAATGATTTTGTATAGACCCAGACATTAATTTTTTCGGATAAAGTATTGATATTCTTTAATATAAGATTAATATGTTCGTCAGTGAGATGAACACCTTTTCCTTCAAGATGATTGATATAGCCAGTTGAATATTCCCTCGCCTGGTTATTTTTTTTAATCCACTCATCTTCTATTGGCAGCATGGAAATACCGAGTTCCCATGCATCTGGCATTCTTTCGAGATAGAGATCAATTTGAGAGGATACATTTAAAATTGCCTTAGGACCCGTAGAGGCTCCATCTTTAAAAGATGCTGTCACATCCCATGGTACCGGAATTACAACAATCTCTGAAGTATCGTAATCAAATGGCAAACCGAACAACTTACCAGCCTGCCCCACCTTATTGGGATTAAACCTTTTTATGAATTTCTTTTTAGTATAAGATTCCATCTTATCTATATTTTTCATGAATATTTCTGTATTAATTTAATGCACATTTCAATTGACGTTGTGATTTCCAACTCTATACAAATATCAATAATTATCTTAATTATTTAAGTCAAGAATATCTTCAACAAATTTAGGCAATACAAAAGAAGAATTGTGGATATCAATACTATAATACCTTAATTTATTTTCTACACAAAAGGAATCGATTTGGCGTTGATTAAGATTATGAAAGGGGTCAATTTTTCCTTTTGAACTGAATGAAAAACTCCACATTCCTGATGGAAATGAAGGCAGGTACATCAGGTAGCAATGAACATTTTCCTTTCCAAATATTTTATGGTAACACTGGAACACTTCTTTAAAGATATGCTGGTTGTATCTTGGAGATTCGCTTTGCGTAACCATAATACCATCCTGCTTGAGAATTCGATAAATTTCCATATAGAATGATTCAGTAAACAGGCCTTCCCCCGGACCTTCCGGATCATCAGAATCTACAATAACTAAATCATATAATTCAGGGCTACAGTTACTTACGAATTTTATACCATCTTCTACATGAGTGTTAACTCTTTTGTCATTGAGTGAAACCGACAAGAAAGGTAGAAATTCCTGTGCCGCCTTTATGACAAATTCATCAATTTCAACCAGGTCAATTTTGGCTATATTTTTATGCTTTAGCAGCTCTCTGACGGTGCCCCCATCTCCACCACCAATTACCAAAATTCTTTCTGCTTTCCCATGGGCAAACGCCGGTATATGGGCAATCATTTCATGATAAACATATTCATCCTCTTCAGCACAGGCAATATTTCCATCCAGCACGAGAATTTTACCAAAAGCATCCGTATTATAAATTTCAATTTTTTGAAATTGCGACTGATGGTAAAAAAGCTGTTCACCACTATGTTTTAGTGAAAGTGCAATATTTTCATTACGTTCAGTAAACCAGATGTCTCTGGTTGTTTTGATTTTATTCTCGGTTTTTACTGATTTTATATTTTTTGTAGGAAGATTCCTGTTTGAGGCCTCAATCAAGTTGCTCTGTCCCCTGTTCAGCTCCATTGTCGAACCGTGGCTTGCACCCAGGGCTTTTTTTATAAAATCGTACGCCAACCATGGATCAACGGTTTCTCCGCAGGTATAAATATCTATGGATGCATATCCATATTCTGGCCAGCAATGTATGGAGAAGTGGCTTTCCTGAATGACGATTACGCCTGATACACCATGGGGAGAAAAATGGTGAAAGGTAGAATTAATAACAGTTGCTCCTGCTTTTTCAACGGCATCGAGCATGCTCCGCTCCACAAAATTCACATCATCAATCTTATCTAGATCGCATTGGTAGAGCTCTGCAATAATGTGGCGGCCTAAGGCTATCATTGATTATCAGTCACATAATCATCAGGAGAAACATAATATTCAAATGAAGCATTTGCAGTTGACACTTCAGTCCATTCATCAACATCGAAGGAGATTTTAACCATTCCACCTTCTGCCATTCCATCAAAATAATGTCCCGTAATGTGTTCGACAAAATAGGATACTACCGGATTATGACCTACGATAATTACCTCATTCCAATCATTATTGAACTCGCAAACCTTATTAATGATTATTCTTACCGATGCTTCATATAAATCCTCATCGCTAACAATCATTTCGATATCATAATTAATTTGATCTGCAATTTGTTCTGCCGTTTGAATAGCTCTTTTGGCATTGCTGCACAGAATCCCTGATATTTCTGTGTATTTATTATAAATATATGCTCCGAGCCTTGTCGCCTGCTGCAAGCCTTCAGATGCAAGTATTCGATCGAGGTCTTTCTGCCCAGCTTCGGCCTGCCTGGACCTGGCATGTCTTATTATAAATAAAGTCTTCCCCATAATTAAAATAATTTTTTAGGTGTTTCAATTTTTGCGAACAAAAATGATTGATTTGCTATTTTAATAATTTTTTATTGATATTTGGGGCTTTATTTAAAAAACAGAACATTAATGTCTAAGAATTTAGTAATAGTTGAGTCGCCGGCAAAAGCCAAAACCATAGAGGGGTACCTGGGTGGAGATTACAAGGTTGTATCGAGTTATGGCCATGTTCGGGATCTTCCGAAAGACGATATGGCCATTGATGTGAAAAATGGATTTAAGCCAACCTATGAAATCACAAAAGATAAAAAGGAAGTTATAAAAAACCTTAAAAATGACGTCAAGCAATCAGAAATGATCTTTCTGGCCAGTGATGATGACCGTGAGGGGGAGGCTATTTCCTGGCATTTAAAGGAGGCATTAAAACTGGATGATGATAAAACGAGGAGAATTGTATTTAGAGAAATTACTAAAAATGCCATACTGAATGCAATAAAAACTCCAAGAAACCTGGATATTGACCTGGTAAATGCTCAGCAAGCCAGGAGAATTCTCGATCGCCTTGTCGGTTTTGAAATCAGTCCGATTTTATGGAAAAAAATTAAAGGAGGGCTTTCTGCCGGAAGGGTTCAATCTGTAGCAGTGAGACTCGTTGTGGAACGGGAACGTGAGATAGAAAAATTTGAAGCGCAGTCATTTTTTAAGGTTACTGCCTTATTCAAAATTGATCAAAGCAAAACTTTAAAAGCGGAGCTTGGAAAAAAATTCAAAACCGAAAGTGAAGCGCTTGAATTTCTAACAAGGTGTATCGGGGCTGAATTCACAATTAAAAACCTCGAAAAAAAACCTGCGAAAAAATCTCCTGCCGCTCCATTTACAACCTCGACATTGCAGCAGGAAGCAAGTCGAAAACTCGGATTCTCAGTTTCACAAACGATGTCTGTAGCCCAAAAACTATATGAATCCGGAAAAATCACTTATATGAGAACTGATTCGGTTAGTTTGTCAGAAGAAGCGATTGAGGGTGCAAAAACAGCAATTGCACAGTTTTACGGCGATAATTATATAAAAATCAGGCATTATAAAAATAAATCAAAAACAGCCCAGGAGGCACATGAAGCTATCAGGCCGACCAGTTTTCTGGACCAGAGCGCCGGAGCAAATAACGGCGAGCAAAGGTTGTATGACCTGATTTGGAAAAGAACCATCGCATCTCAAATGGCGGACGCACAAATCGAAAGAACCATCGCAACCATAAATGTTTCCACTACCGAAGAAAATCTGACGGCCCAGGGCGAAGTAATCAAATTCGAAGGATTTTTAAAGGTTTACTTAGAATCTACAGACGATGAAGACGCCAATGGAGAGAGTCATGATATGCTCCCCCCTCTCCATGTTGGTCAATTACTGGATTTGAACCATATGCTTGCTAAAGAGGGATTTACCCGTCCTTCTGCAAGATATACCGAGGCAAGCCTGGTAAAGAAACTGGAAGAGCTTGGAATTGGCAGGCCATCGACCTATGCACCAACTATTACGACGATCCAGAAAAGAGATTATGTGAATAAGGAATCCAAGGAAGGAAAAGTAAGAAAATATAAGGAGATTATCCTGGAAGCGGATCAGATTAAAAATACATTGAAATCGGAAAATGTGGGAGCAGAAAAAAACAAACTCTTTCCCACTAATACCGCAATGATCGTCAATGATTTTTTAATCGGCCAATTCCCCAACATAATTGATTTTTCATTCACAGCAAATGTTGAAAAGGAACTGGACGAAATCGCAAGTGGGAAATTATCATGGGATAAAATGATCGAAAGTTTTTACAGCAGTTTCCACGTTGACGTAAAAACTTCCCAAAATATCAGTAAGGCTGATATTGGAGCTTTGCGAGAGTTGGGAGTTGACCCTGGTTCAGGTAAAAAAATATATGCCAGGCTGGCAAGATTTGGTCCCTGCGTACAATTGGGTGAGTTGGAAGATGAGGAAAAGCCCAGGTTTTCGAGTTTGCGAAAAGGACAATTAATTGAGACGATTACACTGGAAGATGCGCTTGAATTATTCAAACTTCCAAGGTTAATCGGAACATATGAAGATCAGAATATGGAGGCTAATATTGGAAGATATGGCCCATACATCAGGCATAATAATAAATTCTACTCTCTTGGAGAAGGAGATGACCCGATGACTGTTTCCGAAGAAAGAGCAATCGAGCTGATTGAAATTAAGAGGAAAGAAGATGCCAACAGAGTCATAAAAATATTTGATGAAAATGAGGAATTCCAAATATTAAAAGGCAAGTGGGGGCCTTATTTAAAAGCCGGTAAAAAGAATGTAAAATTGCCCAAAGGCACGAAACCTGAAGATCTCACCTACGAAGAATGTGTGGAACTCGCTGAAAAGACTCCTGCAAAAAAACGAGGTGGCAAAAGAAAAAAATAAATAAATGAAGAAAATTGTTGTTCTTTCCGGCGCCGGCGTAAGTGCAGAAAGCGGGATAAAGACCTTCCGCGATTCCGGAGGCCTTTGGGAGGGACACGATGTTATGGAAGTAGCATCTCCTGAAGGTTGGCATAAAAATCGCGAACTGGTGCTTGACTTTTATAATAAGAGAAGAAAAAATGCCCTTGCAGCTAAACCAAACGAAGGCCATAAGATTATAGCTGAGTTTGAAAAATATTTTTCAGTTACTGTTATCACTCAAAATGTTGATAATCTCCATGAAAAAGCAGGATCGAGTAAGGTGCTCCATCTGCACGGCGAACTTTTTAAATCCGAAAGTACCGAAGATCCCAGCCTTGTTTATGATATTGAAGGATGGGAGCTCAATATTGGTGATAAATGCGAGAGAGGATCTCAATTAAGACCTCATATAGTTTGGTTTGGAGAAATGGTACCCATGATGGATGTCGCTGTTGAAGAAGCGCTTACTGCAGATATTTTTATTGTAATCGGTACCTCGTTGCAGGTTTATCCAGCAGCGGGTATATTGGAATATGTTAAAGAATCGATCCCTAAATTTATCATCGATCCCAATATGCCATCAGTCTCATCGAGGCCAAATCTGTTTCTTATTGAAGAAGTAGGCAGTATTGGAATGGCAAAAGTGCGCGAAATAATTCTCAAGGATTTGAATTAGTTAAAAATATTAACTTGGTATTTATACTGACAATTAATTCCATCAGGAAAATAGATTCGAGAACAGAAAAGTAAGTCTGATAAATTTAAATCAAATATTCATGGTTAAAATAATTCAATCAAACATTACTACAATAAGTAATTTTTTCAAAAATCACAAAATTGAAAAAGCTTATGTTTTTGGCTCTGCCGTTACAGATGATTTTGACGAAAACAGTGATCTTGATTTTCTTATAAAGTTTAAAAATGATTTAGATCCGCTCGAAAAAGGAGAATTATGATGGAATTTACACGATACTTTAAGAGATTATTTCAAAAGATAAATTGATATTGTTACTGAAAATTCTCTAAAAAATCCCTACTTCATAAAAGAGCTTGAAAGAACCAAAGAATTGATTTATGGATAATAGAGTGAAAAAACTTTTATTCGATATGATGAAATAGAAAATGTTCAATTTTGGGGAATCATAATAAATTCTCTACCGACTTTAAAAAAGGAGATAGAACAATATTTGAAATGAATATGAAAGATAACGACTTTCATAATATACATTCCGTATTTAACTAATCCTGCAACAAGGCGCTTTTCTAGCATTATTCATTCTGATCTTTAAATAGCAATTGCCGATACCCAAACATCGGCTTCTGTATTAAATAAAAATTGAAAAGAGCGTATAAGTACGTATATTCGTACTTATAAGTGGACCTTAAAACAACATTTCGATGATTGCAGCAAATTATTCAGAATTTAGAACAGGGCTAAAAAGTTTTTTGGACAGTGTTGAGGATGACAATGAAACCTTGATTATTAAAAGGAAAAGTGGAAAAGGAGCGGTTTTGATTTCGCTTGATGAGTACAACTCAATTATGGAAACCCTTCACCTACTAAGCTCAAAGAAAAATGCTGATAGATTGTATGAGTCTATTCAACAGATGAAATCAGGTAAAATAATTAGACCAAAATTAGACGAATAATATGCTTATTACGTTTTCTGAAAATACCTGGAGCGACTATATTTATTGGCAAAAAATAGATAGAGAAATTATTAAAAAAATCAATGAATTAATTAAAGACATTCAGCGAAATCCATTCGATGGAATTGGGAAACCAGAATCCCTTAAATATGACTTAGCCGGATATTGGTCGAGACGCATCAATCACGAACATAGACTTGTTTATCAGGTGATTGAGAATGAATTATTGATTTATGCATGTAGATTCCACTATGACCATTAAAATAATCATAAAGCAAATAATAGCGCGAGGCATTAGACCCATACCTCCATCGCGCATGACCAGTGTCTGTTAATAGCGAGACCAACTATGATATTCTATAAATATATTATGAAAGGATTTTTTCTTATACTAATAATGATTTTTCCTTCAACTTTATCATATGGTCAGGATATAGCTATTTCTCAAGAGAGTTCTGAAGAAATAATTGATTTTGCATATAAAATTTCTGACATACATATATTCAGATCGACTAATATTTACATCAAGTTGTTTGAGTATGATATGCTTGGTGGATTACCCGAATTAGAAGGCCAGGATTTAATTGTTAAAGATTTCTTTATCTATGTCCAACAGCGCACTGAAAAAACACCAACTACAAAAAAATCTTATTGGATTAAAGGCGGGTTTTACAATCCCAGGGATTTTGAATTTAATACGGATAACAAAAAATTAACGTTTACTTTTGGAACAGAAAAGAATCCTAAAACTTTAAAGCTTTTGATAACAACGAGCGAAATAAAAATATATTAATTAGCATGAAACAATCGAGAGCATCATAACCGTACATCACTATGCTCTCATCAATGTTGCAGATGCGAGTAAAGTTGTTATGCAAAATAAAAAATCACGAAAGTTATTATCTTTGAACAAATTGAAATGTTAATCATTTTTCATATGACATACCGTTTTGTACTTTTTACCATATTGCTACTGCTGATTTCCTTTGATGGGTTTTCTCAGCTTCAATTAATATCTGTCTATAGTGCAGATAGCACTACGCACTCGGAAGGATTTATCGATAACGATAGTCTAAAACAGGGCACCTGGTCTTATTTTAACAGTAATGGAAAAGTCCTACAGATGGGAAGGTATGAGGATGATAAAAGAACTGGGATGTGGCTGGCCTACGACCAATCAGGTAATGTGTTCATGGAGACAAACTATGTGAATGGCGTTTCCAAGGGTATTCTTAAAAAATACTATCCCGGTGCAAAAGTTAAGGCGGAAGGAGAAATTGATAACGATGTCAGATCCGGATATTGGAAGGAATTTTACATAGATGGGAAGGTAAAGCTCCTGGGGAATTATAGAAAAGGACTTAAAGTGGGGAAATGGAGATCTTATTTTGCATCGGGACATCTTGAAAGTGAAGCCCTTTATTCGAACGACACACTCAATGGAAAATTTATTAAATATTTCCCGATAGTTGGGACCAAGCAACTTGAGATGGAATATAAAATGGGTAAGAAATATGGACCGTACGAATCGTATTATGAAAATGGGCAAATTAAAAGAACCGGAATCTACCAGAATGATGTTGAAATAAGTGACTGGAAAGAGTATTACGATAATGGCAGCCTAAAAGCGGAAGAAAAATATGAAGCGGGTATGCCTGCCGGGAAATGGACTTACTATTATCCTTATTCCGGTGTAAAAAAGGAAATTACCTTTGAAGACGGATTGCTGGATGGTGAATACATTGAAAATTTTCCAGATAAACAAGAAAGCGTAAGAGGTCAGTATGAAAAGGGTCTTAAAACCGGTGTTTGGTACAATTATCATGAAAACGGGAAGCTATTTTCATTTGGAGAATATGAGAATGATTTAAAGAAAGGCAACTGGAAATACTTCGATGATAAAGGTAATTTGATTGCAGAAGGGACTTTTAAAGACGATCATGAAGACGGGCAGTGGTATTTTTATCATTACAATGGTTTTTTACAATCCATCGGATCTTATAAAGAAGGCAAAGAAGACGGACTTTGGGGCAATTTTCATGAAAACCAGGGGCTCAAGATTGAGGAGCATTGGCAGGCAGGTAAACTGATGAGTACAGGACCGTATTTTACTGCATTTGGTGACTCGCTCTCATCTGGAACGTTAAAAAACGGGAATGGCATCGTGAAATATTATTATAACAATAAATCTTTGCAAGAAACATTTACATATAAAGAAGGGGTTAAAAACGGAGATGCAAAGCTCTACTTTGATAACGGGGCGCTTGCCGCTGAAGGCAAATATGCAAACAACAAAAAGGAAGGTCTTTGGAAATACTACCACAAAAATGGCAATGTAGAATCCCAGGGAAAATACAAAAACGATGAATTGGAGGGTTTATGGATATTCTTCAATAAATCCGGGAGGGCAATCGACAAAAAAAATTACACAAAACTCAGATTACTTGAAGAGAGTTTGGAGGAATAATTCTACTTTTCGCATTAATCCATATTCCTGGCTATTTTGGGAAACTTGATAAATAGATTTTCAAATAAATCATGAAAAACAAAGTTTCCATACCAAAATTTTTGAAGCGTATTTTCAAGATATTGGCATGGACTTTTGGCAGTATAATTGGCATTTTCATTTCCCTCTCTGCACTCCTCCTGATTCCTTCAGTTCAAAACTTCATAACTAAAAAAGCTGCAAATTACCTTAGCGAAGAAACCAATATGAAAGTTGATATTGGTTCCATTCATATCGCTTTTCCAAAGGCAATCAGGGTTGAGAAAATTTTTATTGAAGATCTCAATTATGATACACTTTTATATTGTAAAGAAATAAAGATAGATACGGATCTTATCCCATTGGTAAGGCAGAAAATAAATGTGAACTATCTATTAATTGAAGGGCTGAGGGCAGATATTAATAAAAGTAAGGCAGACAGTACCTTCAATTTTTCGCCCCTTCTGAGTGTTTTTAAAGTCAAGGAGAAAAGTAAAAATGATGCGCCTAAAACAGTATGGAAAATTGGCTTTGATGAAATTGAATTAAAAGACATTAAAGCAAGATACATTAACAAAATTGATTCAAGTGGCATATTTCTGGATCTTGGGCAATTAAGCATCGTAGCCAATGCAGTTGATGTATTGAACAGTAAGTTTGATATAGAAAATATTGACCTGCAAAATACTTCTCTTACATTAACCCTCGCTCCGGAAAACAACAAAGACTCAATCAACAACCCAAATACGACCAACAAATCTATACCCATTGATCTCAATTTAGGGCAGCTAAATGCGGACAACATACATTTTAACCTCAATACCATTGATGAAAAATTAGGCATTTCTGTCAAATTAAATTCAGCAATGCTAAAACCCGAAATAATTGATTTGAAATCCACCAGTATTTCCATGGAAAATATTGAAGCAGATGGCATTGATGTTGCCCTCAAAATATTGCCACAGGAATTAAAAGATACTGTTATAATCCGGGATAATTTCATTCAAAAAGCAATTGAAGATCAATATACCTTTGGGAACTTTAGCTGGAATTTTGTTGTCAATCATTCTGAAATATCCAATACTTCGTACAAAATGGACATTGGCTCCGAGCCAAGAAATACTACTGAGATGGATTACAGGCACATGCGGTTTTCAAAGCTCAATCTTATCGCTGACAGTATGTACTTTAATAAAAATAGCACCGGAGCTACTGTAAGCAGTCTTTCAGGAAAAGAAGTATCCGGGGGTGAAATTGAGCATATAAGTGGCGTTTTTTCTCTCGATAATCAGTACATCGTGGCCAAAAATGTTGAAATGTCCACAATTCAAAGTTCGATTGAGGGATATGCATCGTTAGGATATCCTTCTCTGAGAAGCATCGGCAACAACATCGATAGCCTGGAAATCACTACTGATTTAAGTGGCATTATCACCTTGGAAGAGATATCTCCTTTCACAAGTGTGCTTGAAACATACCCGTTATTAAAAAATGTAAATAGTATAGAGGTTAAAAAGATAAAAACCTCCGGGCATTTCAGCAACTTTCAACTCGAAAGATGCCTGGCAAATGTCTCAGATGCTACTTTTGTAGTTGCTCATGGATCCATAACCGGGCTGCCCAAAGTTGACAAACTGGCCATCAATTTAACCGTTGATACACTGTTCACCTCTGCTGATGATATTCACAGTCTTTTACCAGATACTTTGATTCCCAGCCAGTTAAAATTACCTAAATTCATTGGCATGCAGTCCAATATAAATTTTACCAGTAATGCTTCAGAGGCCACAATAAATCTAAAAACGAGCTATGGCGAAGCATTTGCAAAAGCAGAATTGAATGGTGAAAATATAAAAACCGAATTTTCCTTTCAGAATTTTGACATTGAACAATTATTGGAAGACAGCACTTATGGTGAAACAGATCTCAAGGGAATTTTTGCAGGCACTTTGGAAAAAGGGACACTCACTAACTTTAAAACACAGATGGACATCGCTAGGATTGTATTGCTGGATAATGCATATCATAATATGGATCTCGAATTGAAGGGAAAAAGCGATCACTTTCAAATATCCTCACAGCTGGAAGATTCCCTTATTTCCTATAAATTGGATGGGGAGGCTATACTTAAGGCTACAACAAACCATTATAACTTTAAGCTAAATATCCGGAAGGCCGATTTGAAAAAAATGAATATTCTGGATGAAGATTTGGTGATTTCAGCTACAATCGATATTGATACAGAATATAGTTCATTTGAAAATCAGGAAGGTTTGTTTAAAGTCGCAAATCTAAAATTGAACAAGAATAATGACGAATACCTGATTGATGATATAGAATTCGATGCTGATATTCAAAAGGGTTATACAAATTTCACTTTTAAATCTGACATTATCGATGCAAACCTGACCGGAAATATCAAATTGATAGAATTGCAAAAAGCATTTTATAACCATCTCAATAACTATTTGGCCATCCCTGATTCACTATTGAGTGAAAAGGAATACAATTTTGAATTTGATCTTCAATTTAAAAAACCAGACTTCTTCACAGAATTCCTGATAGATGGCCTTAATAAAGTAATTATTAAAACCTGCAAGGCAAATTACAATGGGGCGACAGATAAATTTGATGCTTTAATTGAAATTCCGGAGTTCAATTACAAAAATATAATGCTCGATAATCTAAAAATGGACTTAAAATCAGAACAGGATTCCGTTATTTCAGTTTTCAGTCTCGATCAACTTTCCTATGATTCTGCATCTGTAAAAAACATACGCCTCATATCAAAATTTTCTGATCAAAACGCAGCATTCGATTTTACAATTAGCGATATCCGGGACAGCCTAAAATATCAATTTGCACCAAAAATTTCCCATATGGATAGTACTTATTTCATAAGTTTCGATCCCAAAAAATTAGTTATCGATCATAATAAATGGACGGTTTCAAATGATAATGTACTTAAAATCCGTAATAGAGCATTAGAAACAAAAAATGCAATTTTTAGAAATGGAGATCAAAAAATATGGCTCGAAACAGGGCAGGATCTACTAGAATTGAATTTTGACAAATTTTTACTTCAAAACATTTCTGGTTTTCTCGAAAGAGAAAAAGAACAACAAATTTTATCAGGCCTGATTGATGGCAACATTAGTATAATTGACCCCTTTGGACATCGAAGCATAGAAAGTGAACTGGTATTTTCAAAACTTTCGTTAAAGGAGGATAATCTCGGAGACCTGAGTACCAAAATAAAATATTTGCCCGGAAAATTTATCAATTTTTCGATCGATCTTTCCAGTGGAATCAACAACATTATTTTTGAAGGCGCGACTAAACTTGATGCCGAAAATGGCACATTGAAAGCAAATATCATATCTAAAATCGAAAATGCCGATTTTTTCAATCCATTAGTCAGTGAGTATATTTCCAGTTTGGGTGGTGGAATTAATGGTGAGCTGTCAATTGGTGGTGATCTATTGAATCCTCAAATCAAAGGAAACTTAAATTTCGATCAATTCACCATGAACATCACGCCTATAAATACTTTCTTGAATACCAACGGGCAGATTGATATTATAGATAATAAAGTGAGCTTTAGTAATTTGACGATTCTTGACAGTCTTGACAATAAAGTATCTGTAACTGGAGGTATCGATGCTACCGAATTTAGCAATCCTAATTTTGCCGTCAATCTCACTTCTGAAAATTTTATGGCGATTAACAGTACAGCCACTTCAAACAAAACAATAGTTGGAAAGCTAATGCTCGGTTTGAATATCGGGGTTCATGGGAAATTTAAAAATATGTTGATCACATCGGATCTGTCGGTAAATGAGGGTACGGATATCGCGTATGTATTACCAGGGGAAGATCTGGAATTAATTACAGATGAAGGAATCGTAATTTTTACAGATTATAAAAATCAATTAGACACCTTGTTGGAGGTATCTTCTGATGAATTTGTGGCGGATAAGCTGGTTGCTGAAATTAAAGGTATTGATCTGACGACAAACCTTAAGATTGATCCCAGGGCTAAATTCACCATAAACATCGATCCAAACTCCGGAGATTATACCTTTTTCAGGCTCAAAGGAAATTTGCAATATAAATACAATGACGTTCAACGTGGTCATTTGAAGGGATTGATAGAAATGGAGGAAGGATTCTATGAATTGTCATTTTATGGGTTGGTAAAGAAAAGATTTATTTATGAACCGGGCAGTACCATCTCATGGTCTGAAAAAGTAATGAATGGTGACATTAGATTTTCGGCGAAAAATATTGTAAAAACCAATTCTGTAGGACTGGTATCTCATGAGATCGGCGAAAATGAACGGGCGTTGTACAATCAGCGACTTCCATACGAAGTATTTCTCCATATCAATGGTACAATTTCATATCCATTGGTCTCTTTTGGCATCGATCTGCCAGATAGGTATAAAAATGATAATCCTGTCATCGCCTCTAAACTTCAAATGTTAAGTCAACCAGCATTGGAATCAGAGCGGAATAAGCAAGTTTTTGCACTGCTGGTCGGTGGTACATTTATTCCTGAAACCTCTAGCAGTTCTGATGGTTCTTCATCTCAAAACTTTGCCACAACTGCTGCCAGAAACAGCGTGAATGCTATAATGACTCAACAACTTAACAACCTGACCGGTCAATTTATACAAGGGATTGATTTAGACATGGGTGTCAATACCTATGATGATTATTCTTCGGGAAGAGCCCAAAGCCGCACTCAACTTGATGTGAAAGTATCAAAGAATCTATTCAACGATAGGGTTTCTGCCGAGGTGGAGAGTCATATTAATTTGGACGGATCCACTTCAAATCCGGGAACTCAGAGCACCGCAGGCATGACTGAATTTGCAGTAAGTTATAAAATCACAAAAGCCGGAAATTATAGAATAAAGGCATTCAGAGAAAACGCGTATGACATTTTTGATGGCGAAATTCAAAATGCCGGAATTGCATTCATCTTCGTCAAAGAATTTGACAGTTTCAGAAAAAATCCCAAAAAACGATCCCCAAAATCAAAAATGTCAGAATCTGAACAAAATGTAGAAAACAAATAGGTTGAACTGGATTAATCTACATATTGCCCCTCACCTATCACCGATTAAATCTCTAACCTATTGCTTTGTTTTAGCACTAGTGATAAGCTCTTGTACAGGATTAAAGAAATTACCAGAAAACAGCAAACTTGTTACACAAAACAGCATTACGCTAAAAAATAAAAGTGAAATAGAGGATTACAAAAAAATTAAAGCCGAACTAACAGAAGAACTAAAACCCAAACCGAATGGAAAGTTTTTATGGATGAGGCCGGGGCTATCAATTCACAATACTATTAAAGAACCAAAAAAAGAAAAAGGGTTCAAATATTGGCTTAAATATAAAATAGGGAGACCACCTGCATTGTACGATGAACAGTTAAGTGCAAAGCTGGATATCACCTTTGAAAACAGGCTCTATCATAAAGGATATTTCAACGCCTCCGCCGACCATGTGGTAGTCGAGAAACAGAAAACTGTAAAAGTAGAATATATAGTAAATGCCAACCAGCCATATCTCATTGATACGTTGATCTTTCCGGATGAAATTGACTCTTTGTCCGCTGCAATTTGTAAAACTAAAAAACAAACTCTAATAAGTGTCGGACATCCTTATAATTTGGAGACACTGAAACAAGAACGCAGCAGAATTGATCACGAACTGAAGAATATGGGATATTACTATTTCGATCCTGATTACCTGATCTTTGAAGCTGATACCAGCTATGGAGACCACAAAATAAAACTGAAGATTCATTTGAAATATGACAATCCACGACAATCTAAAAATACCTATACCATTGATAAGGTTTATGTTGCAGAGGATTTCAACTTAGAACATTACGATCCTGACACCATAAAGATTGACAATTATACCTTGTTATCACAAGACTATTACATGAAACCAAAGGTTTTATTTAATAAAATTCTGATGGAAGAAAGTAAACTTTATTCACAACAAGACCACAACAATTCCATCCAGCAATTAATGGGCATTAACGCGTATAAATTTGTCAGCGCCAGATACTCAATTTCACCCGATAAAAAAAATACCCTGGAAGCCACATTTTTATTAACACCAAGCCAGAAGATGTCTGTAAGTTCAGAATTAAATGCGATCAGTAAATCAAACAATTTTATAGGACCGGGATTGAAATTGAGCTATAAAAGCAGGAATTTATTTAGAGGGGCCGAGTTGTTCAGCATCAATCTAAATGGCAGGTTTGAAAAACAAGTCAGCGGAGAAAAGGAAGGCGACACTGCCTACGAAGTGAGTGTGGATGCAAACCTGGCCGTTCCTAAAATCTTTCCACTCAGGCAAAAAAAGATTTACAAACCGTATGTACCGTTTACTAATTTCAGTATTGGAACTGGTATTTATGCCCGCGTTTCACTTTACAAATTCAATACGTACAATACCGGATTAGAATATATCTGGAGAAAAAATCAATATCTTTCACATAGCTTTAAAATTATTGATATAAGCCTCACAGACCTTATCGATGCAACGGATGAATTTAAGGAATACCTACTTCAAAACCCATCTATCAAAAGAAGTTTTGAAGAGCAATTCATAGTAGGATCATCATACAATATTACATATAACAGGCTGACCGACAAGACCAAACCACAATATTATATCAGTTTTGGAGCTGATCCATCTGGAAACCTTGTCAGTTTGGCGCATCGCATATCTTCAGGAGAGGCATCATCACCCGAAAACCCCGCAACAGTCTTTGGCTTACATGTCTCCCAATATGCCAGATTCAGAACTGATTTGAGATATTATCTGAAAACCGGAAAAGAAGCCATTATTGCAACCAGACTAATGGCAGGAGTTGGAATTCCATATGGCAATACCAAAGTAATGCCCTATGTAAAGCAGTTTTATTCAGGCGGCACAAATAGCATAAGGGCTTTTAGAGCAAGATCTTTGGGGCCAGGATCATACTCACCACCGGATAGCCTGAATAATGTACTCATTGATCAGACAGGTGAAATAAAGGTAGAGGGCAATGTAGAATATCGCTTTCCTATAGTCAAATATCTGAAAGGCTCCCTGTTTATGGATGCGGGGAATGTGTGGCTTGTAAATGAAGATTCACTTCGGCCAGGTGGGAAATTTGATGTAGATCAGTTTTATAAAGAAATTGCCGTTGGGCTAGGATTTGGTTTGCGTATCGACATTGACCTGGTAGTATTGAGATTTGACTGGGCTTTTCCTGTCAGGAAACCATGGCTTCCCGAAGGAGAGCGCTGGGTTTTTAATGAAATTAACCTGTTTGACTCGCGCTGGAGAAAAGATAATCTATTGCTTAATATTTCTATTGGCTATCCTTTCTGAGTTAAATTAACCTGTTGCCGGTTTCGGGTTTACGGGTTGGGTTGTGGGTTTACGCATGTCTGAATAAGGTGAATAGCGATTTACGAATTACCTAAACCTCCGCTTCCCTGACCTTGATTTCTTCTTTTTAAAGCGTTTTGACAGATCGGGTTTCTCCTTATTTTTTGAAACTTCAATTTTCACTTTAATGCCATCCCGATGTACATCTTTAAAAGCTTCTTTCAATTGTTTCTCAAAAGATTTTTCAATTTCGAAAAATGAAAATGTTTTCAGAATTTCAATTTTACCAATTTCAATGCTGTTATTCCCTGTATGCTTATTGATAAGAGAAATAAGGTCTATGGCGCTTACCTTGTTTTTTGATCCTAAATTTATATGAAATCTCGTGAAATTCGATTGGCCTCTACCGCCTCTATCTCTCCTTCCTTCTCTTTGTTCTCCACGTTTTTGAGTTTTAATATTCAAATCCGGGGCGTCCTTGTAATAAGATAAAAACCGGTTAAACTCCACAGAAACAAATCGCTTAATTAATTCCTCGCGGGAGAGCCATGCCAGTTTTTTATAGATTATATCCAGGTACTCTTCAATAGTTGATTCATTCACCTCAACCCACTCAACCTTATCAATGAGTGTAAAAAGCTGCTTTTCACAGATTTCTTTGCCACCCGGGACTTCTTTTCTTTCAAACCCTTTCCCGACAATTTTCTCTAATTGAGCGATTTTATTCGTTTCTCTTCCATGAATAATTGTGATGGAAATTCCATGCTTTCCTGCCCTGCCCGTTCGGCCACTTCGATGAATGTATGCTTCAAGTTCATCGGGAATATTATAATTTATAATGTGGCTCAGGTCATTCACATCAAGACCTCTTGCAGCTACATCAGTCGCTACGAGTATTTGCAAATTCTTTTTGCGAAAACGATTCATCACATGATCGCGCTGCGCCTGTGAAAGATCGCCATGCAGGGCATCGGCATTATACCCATCCGCCATCAATTTTTCTGACACCTCCTTGGTCTCCCTACGCGTCCTGCAGAAAACTATTCCATATATATTTGGATAATAGTCAGCAATTCTTTTCAAGGCCAGGTAGCGGTTGCTTGCCTGCACTGCATAGTAATGATGTTGTACATTTTCAGCGCCTATATTTTTTTTACCAGCTGAAATTTCTTCGGCATTTTGCATGTATTTCTTTGCAATATTGGCAATGCCCTTTGGCATGGTTGCAGAAAACAACATGGATTGACGACCGTCCGGAGTCTTGCTTAAAATAGAATCCAGATCTTCTTTAAAACCCATATTGAGCATTTCGTCGGCCTCGTCCAACACCAGGTATTTGATTTTGTTGAGCAGCAGCTTCTTTCTTTTGATGAGATCCAGAACACGGCCTGGCGTGCCGACAACTATCTGACCACCTCGTTTTAGTGCAGTAATTTGCTTATCTATACTTGTTCCACCATATACCGGCACAACAAAAACACCCTCAACATATTTCGAAAAATAATCCAGGTCGTTGGTGATTTGCATGCACAACTCCCTGGTTGGGCACAACACAATTCCCTGAACTGATTTATTTTTCCATTCAATTTTGTGGATCATTGGCAATCCAAATGCGGCGGTCTTTCCCGTTCCTGTCTGTGCAAGTGCAACGACATCCTGACTTGAATTAAGCAAAAATGGTAATGTTTTCTCTTGAATTGGTGTAGGTTTTTCAAATCCCAATTCGTCAATGGCTTTGATGATATGCTCATGCAAGCCAAATTCCTGAAATGTTTTCATAAAATATTGTTACTGTTCTACTCCGGAAAATTCAACATCAACTAAACGAAATGTGGATTATAACCTTAAACTGGAATAGATATTTGTGGAAGTTTCTACAATTAATTTGCAAAGGTAATCTTTGTCAGGATATTTATACCTATTTGGAAGGCTATTTGTTTCAGGTTATTGTGGGATAATGTAACTAATTCAATTCAAATATTGACATGCTTCCTTGGTCTGTGCCTCACAGACCAACAAACTATATATTAATTTCGGCATAAGAAGACTCAGTCTAAGGTGAGTGATAACAACAAACTCCTTTTATTAGCGTGACGACTTTAGATTATGATTTTTAATTTTCTGCTTTTATAAAAAAGGCCGGTAAAATCTGTATTTATAATATCCAGATAGGCTGCCGGCTCTATTTTTACAATTATAGGAAATCTATATTCAATCCAACAACTCGTAGTCGTGCATACTTTTCATGAACTTCACGAAATCATCCTTCTCATCAGAATTCATCCAGGAAATCGCTGACCTGGGGTGTTCGTTTAGGGCACCTGTAATCAGGTAAGGGATATGATAACCCCAATCGATTTCTTTTTGTAGTGGTCCTACATAATTCTGAATCACATCCAGAATCGGCAGTAACCTGTATTTTGGATTTTTCAGGAAAGCAATCAATATCTCCAGCGGACAATTGCCAGCTCCCCTTCCCATACCAAGAATCGTAGCATCCAGGTAATTACAATCTTCAATAATAGCGGTGACCGTGTTGCTCATAGCCAGTTGCATATTATTGTGCGCATGAATACCAAGCGTTTTTCCGGCAAGGGCCTTTTTATACTTTCTCGCATAATGCTCTATGTGCTCAGAGTACAAACTTCCAAAGCTATCCACAATATAAAAAATCGGAACCCTGGATTTGGCGATATCGCCCAGGGCCTCATCAAGCTCAGTTTCATTTACTTTGGACACCGCCATCAGGTTGATGGTAGTTTCATAGCCTTTATCCATACAATGCTCAGCCAGGGCAATAGCCTTATCCACCTGGTGTACATAGCACGCCACCCTGATCATATCGAGTAAAGATTCGCTTGCCGGAGGAATATCATCGAGGTCGATCCTTCCAATATCGGCCATTGCGCTCAATTTAAGATTACCCTTTTTATCGCCGACAATCCGCTTTAAATCTTTGTTATCGCAAAACTTCCACGGTCCAACTTCATCTCGCGAAAAAGCGCTTTCACTGCTGATATATCCAATTTCCATATAATCCACACCCGCTTCTTCCAGGCCATCGTAAACAGCCTTAACGAATTCATCACTAAACTGCCATTTATTCATCAATCCGCCATCGCGAATAGTACAATCTATTACTTTAATTTCTTTCCGGTACATATTTATAAATTTGATAAAGTTATATTTCACTTTTAAACATTGCTTCATTTAATGATATCGAAGAAATGCAGCATTTTGATAAAATGAGTTGCAAAATTAGCTATTTTCCATAGCTTTCCACTTTCTGATTAATTTTTTCACTAAATATTTATTATCTGATAAATCTTTTACACTTTTAAGTTCAATTGCTTAGATAATTGACAGATAAAAAGATAAAACATTGAAATGAAAGGCCTTTTTTTCGGTTTACTAACTATAGACTTACACTTTTATACAGATCATTATCCTGAGGAAAACTCTAAAATAAAAGCAAAGAAATTTGACTCCTATATTGGAGGGCCGGCAACAAATGCGGCAATTACATTCAATCATCTTGGAGGAAATACAGAATTGATAACCGCAATCGGTAAAAACAACTTCAATTCCATGGTGTATGAAGATATTGGTCAATATGAGATAGAAGTCAAAGATCTATTAGCTGGAGAAAAAGCAGATCCGGTTTTCGCATCCATCATTACAAGTGAAGCTACTGGAGAAAGGACAATATTTTCATATCATCCACCGAAATTTTCAATGAAGACAAGCATTGAGCAAGCCTCAGAACTTGATATAGCTTTATTTGATGGATTCTACATTGAGGCTGCAATCGAACAAGCCAAATTATGCCGGAAGCACGGGATTACCACAGTATTGGACGGGGGTAGCTGGAAAAAACAAACAGATGATTTGCTGCAATATATTGATATTGCGATTTGTTCAGAAGATTTTTTACCTCCGGGCGTAATACATCAGACTGATGTCACTGAGTATTTAATGAAAAAAGGTGTTAAAAATGCGGCCATCACCCGGGGTAATCAAGCAATAATCGTCAATGAAGGCCAGGTAAACCTAATCGTAGAAGTTCCAAAAACGAATGTTATAGATACGCTTGGGGCTGGAGATATCTTCCATGGCGCTTTTTGCCATTTCTATTTAAAGGATCAAAACTTCATCAATTCACTGGAAAAGGCAGCCCAGGTGGCATCATATTCATGCCAGTTTCAGGGGCCAACAGCGTGGATGGATAGTTATTGAATTACACTGAAACAGTTAATTGAAAAGCAAACCTGAATATTTCAGATTCCAAAGAAATGTGTTTCTTTTAGTAAAAATACACCAAGTAGTTTACAGTAAATTATCATAACTATTCTGACTACTGTAAATGAGTAACGAACATTTGAAAATTTGAAAAACGAATTTTGAACTGTGTTTTGATGATTAACTTCGCAATTCGAATGTTCTATTATTCAATTAATAATTTGTTCAAATCGTTAAGGTGAATTGTGGATCACATTTTACAAATATGAACTGGAGGGTATAAAGAGATAAATGATTTTTGTATAAAGATGGTTAAAATAAGACAATTCCCTGGTGTTACATTCCGTGCAGGTAAAAGTTAAAAATCCTCACTACCACTTCTTCAATCCCAGCAGCTTTTCTCCCAACTCATTCAGTACAGCGGTTTTATAATCAATCCGTTCCCTGTTTCTGGGGTCACCGGGGAAAGCATAGCCTTCAGGAGCAATGCGATTTTTCCATGAATATATCCTCCAATCCCTGAGTTGAATATTATCTTCTTCCGCCGGCATCATGGAAATGTATTGCGCAATTCGAACCTTATTTTCAGACCTGTTCGGCCTTATTCCATGTGGCAAAGTGCTGTTAAATATCAAGAGGTCACCAACCTCCAATTTTACTTTTACAATTTTATCTTCTAATCCCGCGATATCTGGTTTAAACGGATCGCGGTCTTCAGGTTGCGTCAGTTTCCATGTATCATAGTTTAGATACAGCTCAGGGATACATTGAAATCCTCCCATATTTTCATCGGTTTGATCGCTCAATGCAAGTACACCCTGTACATTTTGGGGCTTGGTTTCGGGATCATAATCCCAATGGATAAAACCTTTGTATTCAAATCCGGGCTTTATTGGGAAATTCAGGTTTGCACGATCAATGGTACACCAAAGTTGCTCTGTACCCCACACATCCACAAACGCCTCATATATACGTTGGGCTTGCCGGTTATTCCACAAGTGTTGATTATTGTAAACTTCAACCATTCCCGTTCCCGCCAGCTCTTTCATTTTCATCTCTCTTTCCGGAATGGTGTACCAGGTCTCCGGATCATCTTTGTCCTTTTCTTCGAATTCCCATATAAAATCTGCTGTCTGCAATGCCTGGGCTCTTGACACGGCATTTCTGACAATTACATAACCATTATGTATCCAAAATTCCCACTCCTCTTCAGAGAGTACTTTCAGAGGTTTTGCATTCGAGCGGTCATTCAATTTGATCTTACTGCTGGTCGCAGTTGAGGGATTACCCGGGATATTTTCATGATATTTATTTGGATTGTCTGCAATTGGCTTAGGATCTGTGGTTTTCATGATTTCATAGTTTTATTCAAATTTAATAAAAGTATATTAATTCCATCCGCAATAAAAGATTTCAAAAGTAACATTGATGCTGAAAGGTTTACTCGCAACTGGTAACAGGCAACCTGCAACCGGCTACAATTTGCTTTTTTATAATAATATTCTTAATTATGTTATAAGCTCAAGTTAAAATCAATTACTAACCATAATCTTCAAAAAAATGTCTGAATCTACCAATATCAATCCCCCGAAGAGTTTCTGGATAATATGTGTATTAGCTCTGCTATGGAATTTATCCGCCCTAATGCCACTTTATATGCAGGTATTTATCAGGGCAACCGCATTTAAAATTTTCAACAGAATAGGTGCAATATTGAAATAATTTTAATATTCCTTAGAAATATTGAATAATTCACAAAGAGGCCGCGTGGCCTCTGGCCAGTCTCATAGTTTATGTTTTTTGTTACGAACATGCCAGGTTCATCCTGGTCATAACTTACCGCAAGATACTGATAATCAATGTTTAAACAAAATTTTATCACATTATTTTTGGAGGGAAAACCTAGAGCGATACGCGAGCGATACGCAATCTATTTTCGATATTGAGTTTGTTAATCTCAATGACCCAAGAAGACAAAACAGAGGTAATTTCACCTATCCTCTCCATGAAATCCTTTTTCTTGCTATTTGTGCAATAATATCAGGGATAAAGGATTGGCCAGGAACAAAGACTTTCGGTGAACAAAGACTTGAGTGGCTAAGGAAGTTTTTTCCTTATAAAAATGGCATCTGTTCTGTTGACACGCTTGAAAGGGTGTTTGCCGCACTTGACCCGGATCATTTTGAACAATGTTTTCTCAAATGGATCAACAGAACCAGCAAGTTTACTGATGGCGAGGTGGTGGCCATAGATGGAAAATGCCTCCGTGGTTCTTATGACTACGTTAATGAAAAAAAAGCCAAACATGTGATTACCGCTTATGCCACACAGGCCCATTTGTGCCTCGGTCAAAAGGTGACCGATCAAAAAAGCAATGAAATCACGGCCATCCCAGATCTATTGGAAGTACTGGCCATAAAAGGATGCATGGTCAGTATTGATGCAATGGGATGTCAAAAAAATATTGCCAAAAAAATTAGGGCCAAAGAAGCCGATTACCTTTTGGCTGTCAAAGAAAACCAAAAAGGGCTGTATCAGCAAATTGAGAATGCTTTTGAGCAAACAGCAATTGAAAGTACAGATACCGATTTAACTGTTGGCCATGGAAGGGTGGAGACCAGAAAATGTAGCTTGATCAAAGACCTTACCTTAATTGACAAGAAAGCGGACTGGCCCGATCTAAGTTCCATAATACGTATTGAATCTGAACGGTACAATAAAACAACAGCTAAAACAAGTACAGAGACACGCTATTATATCAGCAGTGCAGACCATAGCGCAAAATCCTTCAATCAAAATGTAAGAAGCCATTGGGCGATAGAAAACAACCTCCATTGGATGTTGGATATTTCTTTTGGAGAAGATGCCTCTAGGAGAAGAAAGGACAATCATGCAGTCAATTATAACATTTTGGCAAAAACAGCATTGACTTTAATCAGACAATGTCCTAAGAAAATGCCCGTAAGCCACAAAAAACTGAATGCAATTCTCTGTAATAAATTCAGAGAAGAAATCATAGGGTTTTAAATGCGGTTGCCCTGGGTATTTATAAGCCCTGAGGAGCTATCCGCAATGTCTGAGGCTGAGCGGGCGCTTTATGAAAGCTCACCCTCCTGGATGAATACAGTATTTGCCATCGCAGTATTTGGTGGTATTGTTGGTTGTATATTGCTTTTGATGAGAAAAGCGATTTCCATTACCATTTTTATAATTTCACTGATAGCCGTACTCATTCAAATGATTTATTGGATTTTCATATCCGATGCCATGGAAGTGCATGGTCCAACCAGCATAATTATGCCACTTGTCGTAATCTGTATAGCGATATTTCTTGTTTGGTACTCGAGAAGCGCCAGAAGTAAGGCATGGATCAATTAAGAAGAAATTAGGCTTTATTTATTCATTGTAGCTGGTTAATTGACCGCCCGATTGCTTCTTTCAAATATTGATTATATTTTCTTTACCTGAAATCGATTATATTTACAAAAAATATTAAAGAGCCATTTGTATTGCTGGCACTAGTATAGATTATTTTTTAATATCAGGGGTTTCAATTTTGCGGAAATGAGGATGCGGAGATTTGGTTATTTTTTAATTCTTTTTCTTTCTATCAATTCAATTATAAAGGCTCAAACTATTGACCATTGGGAAGCTGTTGTCTTAGCTGAAAACAATTGGAAATATTTCCAGGGAGTTAGTGAGCCACCGACAGGTTGGATCACACTTAATTTTAATGACAGCTTATGGAATGAAGGCCCGGGTGGATTTGGATATGGAGACAACGATGATGGAACAATAATCAGTAATACAAGCTCTGTTTATCTTCGCATTAAATTTACAATAAATGATCTCGCGCAACTAGAAAAGGCAATTTTGCTCGCAGATTATGATGACTCCTACATCGCCTATCTCAATGGAAAGGAAATATCCAGAAGTGGAATAGTTGGCAGCAGACCTCCTTATAATCAATTTGCAGATACTCAGCACGAAGCAAGTCTTTACCAGGGTATCTATCCCGATGAAATCATCTTTACTAAAACGACAATCGAAGCGGAGTTTGTGGCCGGAGAAAATGTACTTGCGATCCAGGTTCACAATATCAATGCGACATCCTCTGACCTTTCATCAAATTTTTTCCTCACTGTGGGGCTTAATGTTAATACTAATCAGTACCAGCCCGTCCCTAATTGGTTTAGGGAACCATTGGATTTTGAATCATCAAATTTACCAATTATCAAAATCGATACGGATGGAAAGGCCATACCAGATGAACCGAAAATCAATGCCACTATGGGTATTATTGACAATGGCCCGGGAAATGTGAATCATATCGATGATCCATTTAATGATTATGATGGAAATATCGGCATAGAGATTCGTGGGTCTTCCTCGCGCTCATTTCCCAAAAAACAATATGCTGTGGAGCTTTGGACAAGCGCTGGGATAGATACTTCTGCC
Organism: Bacteroidota bacterium; assembly: GCA_024280115.1. GTDB lineage: Bacteria > Bacteroidota > Bacteroidia > Cytophagales > Cyclobacteriaceae > JAAUQL01. The sequence continues at coordinate 44,501 of JAJRQT010000061.1, forward strand.
TCGATTCTCGGATTACCCGCAGAAGAAGATTGGGTGCTAAGCGCTCCTTATTCCGATAAATCACTCATCAGAAATGTGCTTACCTATAAATTGGGGGCAGACCTGGGTTGCTACGCTCCGAGAACCAGGTTGTTTGAATTGTATTTAAATAATATATATAAAGGTGTGTATGTGCTCACTGAAAAAATTAAGCGCGACAAAAACAGGGTTGACATTAGTAAATTAACCCCAGATGAAAATAGCGGTGATGATCTCACCGGCGGGTATATTGTAAAACTCGATAAATATGATGGCGCCACGGAAGGACTTGGATGGGATTCTCCTTTTCTGCCTACCAATTATGGCAAGCCGATACATTATCAATATCATTATCCCAAAGAGGATGAGATTACTACTGAACAGAGCAATTATATTGAAAGTTACGTAACAAACTTTGAAAAGGCGCTGAATGGCCCCTATTTCACAGACCAACAAGCGGGTTACAAGGAATTTATAAATGTGGAATCGTTCATTGATTTCTCCATAATTAATGAAATATCGCGCAATGTAGATGGATACAGGCTCAGTACTTTTTTATACAAAGACAAGGAAAGCAAAGATGGTAAACTTTACCTCGGACCACTTTGGGATTATAACCTCGCTTTTGGAAATGCAAACTACTGTGAAGGCGGAAGCACAACAGGTTGGGCATGGGATTTTAATGATATTTGCAATGGTGACACCTGGCAGATTCCTTTTTGGTGGGCAAAATTATTAAGAGATCCCAACTATGTGGTTCAGCTCCAGAACAGGTGGTCAGCATTGAGAAATGGTCCATTTAGTAATGACGAAATCATGGCTTACATAGATTCACTTGTCACAGTGCTCGACATGCCCCAACAGCGAAATTTCACAAAATGGCCAATTCTAGATGAATATATATGGCCCAATAACTATGTGGGAAATACCTATGCCAATGAAATCAATTACCTAAAGAATTGGATATCCGCCCGTTTGGCATGGCTGGATACCAGTATTGCAAGGTTAGAGGTTATAACAGGACTCGAAGCCGGGGCTAATGCAAAAAACCAGATCTTAATTTATCCTAATCCGAATGACGGGAAATTTCATATTCGTTTAAATGAAGCAATTAGTTCAGATTTAGATATTAGCTTGTACGATAAACTTGGCAGGATGATCCGGAATGAGCGATTGACTACAGGCCAGGCTGAGGATGGTTTATTAAATATAGGCCATTTACCCGGAGGAATATATTTTGTTAAAATATCAGATCATAAAAAGATAATACACACAGAAAAAATAGTGGTGTATTGATGAATGATCCCCACTCGTGAGCGTCTTTGACGCGCGCAAAAAGAGAAGATCAGAAAGATTAATGATAGAAAAGAGTTAAAATCCATCAAAGAAATATCAACGTAATAGGGCACGTGATGCAATCGAGCGCCAGTAAAAAAGCGGATAAGATATTTAATGAAATACTTGGTACAATTAATGCCATGAAGTCTAGTGATTATGATGCATTCATGACTAGATTGGCGGAATTACAAAACCAACTTGATGATGAAGAAAATAATGAAGAGCCATAAATATCTATCAATAAAGAGAGTTTTGGTATTATCATTTTTTAGGGTTACCCATTTAAGTCTCAAACGCTTGTTAACCAGGTAATTAATTTGTATCTTATAGAAAAGATATTGCATATGAAATTACTAAAAGAATTGGACAGAGAAGCCTTCAAAACTAAG
>JAJRQT010000062.1 GCA_024280115.1 Bacteroidota bacterium
AAAGGTAAATGTGCCATCACCGTTATCAGTAATATCCGCTTTGCTTATTGTCTGTGACACACCATTCTCATTTACATAAGTGAAGGTGCCATCATTGTTGTCAGAAAGGTTTGTGATGGTCTCTGAAATGGTAACAGAAGCAATGTTCAGATACAAACCGCCATCTGTACCTGCAACTATATCATTATTCGCGTCACCACTTATTAAGGTTATTGTAACTGGCGTACCATTTTCATCGGTATAAGTGAAAGTTGCATCACCATTATCAACCAAGGTTGAAATCGAGGTATCCGTTATCGTGGTCGTATTGCCACCTGCGTCCGTAAAGTCATAGGTGCCGTCTCCATTGTCCACCAAGGTAACCGTACCAGCAGTCGCATTGATCTCATCGATCGCAGCCTGTACGTCAGTGGCCAATAGCCCGGAAGTTGTATTGTTATAAGCAACTTCATCTGCGTCCTGATCATCCGTGCCCACAAAGGTAACCGGAACTCCATCGCCGTTGTCGAAGGTATACGTGCCATCCCCATTATCGGTCAAATCAGATTTATTGATCGTCTGGGGTGTACCTTCCTCATTGGTATACGTTACAGTACCATCATTGTTGTCGATAAGGTTGGTAATCGTTTCATTTATTACAAATGGATTACCATTTTCATTATTGTAAACCCCAATTGAATTACCTGTTGCGGAAATTCCTGTTATTGTAGTAATAGTTTCGGCAGGCAAAGTGACTACTGTAGAAGTTCCTTCTTCATCAATATAGGTAAGCTCCCTAGTAGCAGCATTAAAAACCAATGTGCCAACATTCATAGGTATGTTGGTCAAGAGTCCAGTTTCGTCCGTATAGTCCAGAGAGTTCCCATCTGCACCCAAGACCAAGCTGCCCACATTCAATGGGATAACATTTGTAGCGCCATTCTCATCTAAGTACTCCAGAGTGTTTCCGTTTAGCGTCAAAGCCGTTAATGTATTTGAAAGCAAAGTAACAGAGAATAGGCCTCCACCATTTTCTAACTCTAGACTTAATTCATTTGTTCCTGAATCAAAACTGAAGTTTTGAACTTGTTGGTCATCCGAAGAAGTCAATTCCCAAGAATCACCATCCCAAAAATAAATGGTACCGATATTGGTATTAACATAGATATCTCCTATATCTGCTCCTGCCGGGGTAATCATCCCTGCAGAGGTAACCGCAGTCCCACTAAGGACTTCGCAATTACATTGATCTTCTAGATTAACAGTGGTCTGCGCAAAGGCAAATCCAGAAAACAGAAGAAGAATCAATATCAAAATCTTTCTGTTCATAACAACATTTTTACTTATAATGGTTTTGTGTTTCAAAGCTGTTTGGTTAGTTGTTTTTTGATACGAAATCATGGTTAGTATGCCTGTATCATCTTCAAATGACTGTATAAATATGGGTTCAGAGTATATCTTTATTTAGGGCCAAACAAGGCATTGGAATAGGTGCTCTTTCCAATACGCTATCATTCAGTATTTTACCGAATGAATTCATTGATGGGGGGGTCAAGTTATTCATGCTTTGGGTTTATTTAATTTGGTTTGATATTTACTTGTACATCGAAATCTATTATTTACATTTTACAAAATTAATCGTATACCTACCTCAGGAAAATAAATGTTGTGTAAGTGCTAATTTGTACTGTATAGCTCTTGAAAATTGAGGTTTTCATCGATGATTTATTAGGTTTTATGGATGTTTCGTTGGTCGATAAAGCAAATAATAGCGGTGCTTTTCAAAGATTCAAGGGTAGGATTTTTCTTGACATATATAGTTTTGAGTCCGAAAGTCCTCTCGATTTATGTCCACACTATTTGGAATCATTTAGCTTGAAATAACATCGTATTATTGAAGACTTTAAAAGGGGGGATTTGGGAAGTTTGGGATACCAATATTCTTATTTTTTGCATTAAAAAATTATTACAATCCTGTAATTGATACTTAGGTAGGAACTAAATGTTTTGAGAAATGTCAATCAATTTTTATTAACCCTAATGGTAATTCTTCTATTGGTTATAACGGTATATACCCTTATGGTCAAGGTAGCTACATTAGAGGTCGCTGTAGCACAAATATAACTTGAATTGGAAGCTATCACCCTGTATTGATTGCCATTTTCGGCTATTGTTGCATTGGTAATCGTCAAGGTGCTGGTGGTTGTTCCGCTGTATATTCCCGTATCTGTTACATCAACCCAAATAGAGCTATTGAAAATTTGACATTGGTAGGCATCTGCAGGGGTCGTATAACCATCAGAACCAGATGTAACCAAACCGCTGCCATCAATAGTTAAGGGCAAAGGACCTAATAGACCATCGTTATTATCATCTGTAAATCCTGCTTCATCAACATCATTACAGCCATCACCATCACTGTCCAGATTCAAATAATCAGAATTACCGGTCGCTTCGGTATTTGCTAGAGTGTAATTTAAAATACCACTTTCAGCCACGGTTTCTACCACATTGGCCAATCCATTTGTATCATATCTACTGTCAACCACGCCGTTGGCATGGGTTTGGCCATGATCCTATTCTACGGCATCGTATATTCCGTCGTTGTCCGAATCCAAGTCCAAATGATTCGGGATGCCATCCAAATCGGCATCATAAATATCAGGGATACCATCATTTTTTGAATCTGTATAATCTGTTGTTGAACCATCTCCCCCATTCCCATTGTCCGTGGTATCAACTGCGTTGAGGGTACTGTCTCCATCTTCATCGCCATAAGGTTGGTTCCCACCAGCCTCATCGGTATCCGGAATACCATCATTATCATTGTCCAGATCGGTCTGATCGGGGATACCGTCATTATCGATATCCGGTTCACAAGTGTTTGTGCTAGTTGTTTTACTGGCATTTATGTAACTTATATAATTATTACCTCCTGCCCCTCTTTTGAGCCGGATATACAACCAATCCGAGGGAGAAGTAAAGGTGAAATCCAGTGTTACACCATTCCCTACTTGGGTCCATGGGCCAATTGCTCTGGTAGATACCCAAACATCAAAAACATCGCCATCCGGTCCATTTACTGTGGCGGAATCACCACTATTAATGACCTTATCCATTTCCAGAACCAATTCATCATTGTTATTGTTAAACTTTGCCGTTGTCACATCATTACTACCCAACGTATTATTTTGATTGCTTACACTATTATCCACAATTACCGAGGTGGCATAAACATGTTGTGTAGTCGTAGTTTCAACCAAAGTACTGCCAGAAGGGCAGGTACTATCGTCTTTTAAGATAATTTGATAATCTTCCATCTCGCCATCAGCTGCCTCTGAATTACCTGACGCTAGTCCAGTTTCTGAGGAATATCTGAAACGTGCTTAGCTAGTTCCTACGCCCGAGGTTCCAGGTACCGAAACATTAAGTGTGATTGTTCCCCCCAGAGGGTGCAACATCCGTTGCTATTTGCTCTCCGGCATCATCAAAATCTCCATCCTTGTTAAAATCTATCCAAGCATTTAAAACACCAGAACCATTGGTTGAAATGGTAATTGACTTCGTTTGTCCTAGAGTAAATAACTGTCCACTTAAGTCCAATCCACCATTGGTTACCCCGTCCTCATCATCTCCATTATTGTCATCACTGGTCCCTATACTAAAATTCACAAATAAATCTTCACTGTCTGAAGGAACCAAGCCCAAATACACGGAAACTGATGTTGCGACCAAAATTGGCAACATATGCGTGCGATGCATAGCCGTAAGTGGACGCAGCATCACCTGCATCGTCTCTAACTCCAAGGTTTCCCATTAGGACTCTACATCCCCTGTGCTCTCCAATTCAGCTACAGGGGGTAATGCACCGGTTGAAACATCAACGCTGAATATTCTTCTCCTTTGACCAGCCTGTCCTTCATCTTCAATATAATTATTGCCATCACTGGCATAAGTAATCCCCTCGCCATCTACAGCAAGGGAAGAAGTAAAGGAATATGTAGTAACACCCTTGGCAATATCCAATAGGTAATAATCCACTGTATCGTCATTTTGTATATAGAAGTTGGCCCCTACAGGATCCCAGGATATTCCATCGGCCGTAGTTCTCGCTCCTGTTAAAGTTTTGGGATGACCCGAATAATCGGACCAAGCTGGGTTTGAACCTTGGGCATTGGGGTTTATTGCCATCACCTTGTGTGATCCTCCATTTGTTCCATTTTCGTAAACAATAACCAAAACTTCTTCACCTGTGATATTGTTTATATAAAATTCAGCCCCTTCTACATGCCCTGCCACTATATTTGTTTTTACCAATGTGGCCACCCCAGTAGTAGGATCAATAGAATATAAATCTGAATAAGCCGCTGGTTCCCCGTCCTGAAATACATAAATCAATCTATCCTTAGATCTATACCCGCCTCCTTCTCCAGAAAAAGTTACCGGTGACCCTCCTAAAGTAACATTAATAAATGTCGGAGATGGCAATGGTGAAGCTGTGGAATCCGGTGCTACAAAATATAATTCGGCTCTATTATCAGCGATACTGTATAGTACCGGCAATCCCCTGTTAGTGTTTGGAACAATTACAGGTAATGGACCTGCTTGTCAATAACTTATACTAGTAGTGATCAAGCCCAAGAAAAAAAATCAATAGAAAATTCTATTTAAAAAGATATTTTCCATATAAGATTGGTTCCACAGTCATATTTGGGGACACAAATAGGACGTAAGATTTAAAGGTCAAAATTAGCCTAAAGATCAAGGGGTCAAAATAAATGTTGTAAAGGTGGTATTAACCTATGTAAAACTTAAAAAAATGAGGTTGTGTAGAATTATTCCTATAAATAATACGTAGAAGTGCAAATTGTCCAAAGCTAATTCTTCGTAATTTGGAAAGCCAACATCGCTTTTTAAACCCTCTTCTACTTTAGGCAAGAGTATTTATTAATTCGGACTAACTCTATACGTAATTCTGCGATTAGTAATCACCGTTCTTACTTTTAAAATACTAAATGGCGAGAACTCGGAAGTAGAATTTGAAATTGTAGCGGTTGCTGTAACGTAATCGCCTAAATCCACGCCACCAGGCAATGGAATACTGAACTCAAATTGGTTGGTATTATCTGTATTTCCATCCATAACATTATATAAAGATGTTCCGCCGTCCAAATCTGAACCTGAGCCTTCGACCATAGTTCCTATATAAGTTTGGCCTTCGCCATAGTCAATGGACATTCCCAATTGGTTATCACCTTCGATAGCTGTACCTTGACTTACATCTGTTAAGAACAACTCAATAGTAGCTCCTGGTCGGGACCACCCTTTTATTATCAAGTTAGGACCATAGGTATATGATGCTGAAATAATTGGGAAGTTAATTACTCCATTAGGACCGCTATCAAAGTCACCGTTGTCGTTTAAAGTTACACCGTCACCAATATTATCCGAAGCGTCCAAATCTATCCCTAGGGCATCTGCTGATGTGCCATTTGCATAAATAGAATTTTGGGATATTAAATTTCCAGAGGAATTGCCACCCGCTAAAACTATACCGGAGCCTCCATTGGAAGCAATGATATTATTTGAGATTGTTGAATTATTTCCATCCAAAAGAATAGCCACATTTTCTACATTACCACCGCAAGTACCACCATTTTGACCCGAATTGGTAATTGTATTTTCCGCTATCGTCACATTCCCTGAAATACCATCACCATCAATTCCTAATGAAGCCGCATTGTCTATTAAATTTTGTTGAATTACAATACCCGAACCGCCTTGTATTGTTATATTATCAAAACAAGCCGTATTCCCATTATCTGTAATATGATTGTTCTGAATAATCGTTGATGTTCCCCCATTTATCAAAATGCCCGCATCTGTGTTTGTGGTGATATAATTTCCATTAACGACCATAGATCCTCCTGTAATTTCCACACCATAATCTATGTTACCTGTATTAGACCCTTGTGCATTTACGCCTAAGAGGTTATTTAAAACAGCAACCGAACCACTATCAACGCGTATCCCAGCATTGTTATTGGCATAAACCGAAATATTCCTGATAACCGTGCTACTTCCCTGAACTTTAAGGACATCACCGCCATTGCGATGAACCTGTATTTCAGGAAGATCGTAGTTGGGCAATGCTGTTGCCGAAACACCCACTGTGCTACCTCCCGAGCCTACGGTTCCGGTGTTTGTATCACCTGAATATGCCGTTTGCGTTCTACCATCTATAATTGTGTTTGAATCTGTTATTGCCGTTAACGGATCCGTATTTGGGATGGAAATATCAAAATAACCACTAGCAAAATTTGAATCAGCCATCCTACCCAAAAGGTCTACTGTGGAAGGAATCATAAAAACCGATGTATCCTCACCAGAGGCTGGGTCAAAAATGCTATTGGTTTCAATATCCAAGCCGGTCTCATCAAGATTGTTGGAATTTACAATAAACTGCTCTAAAGACCCTTGGCCATCCTCATTTGTATTCACAATGGTATTGAAGTTAAATCCGAAATCCAATCCGGCCACACCTTCATTCGTAATGGTGACTGACGAAATCGTCTGCGCTCCAATTAAAGTACCGGCCACCGTATCAACCCCGGACGGGTCAGCTCCACCAATTTCATTCGTTAGCTCTGTTAACGTACTTGACAGATAATTCTTTTTAAAGGTCTGAATGGGCATACATATTGCACATGCAGAACCTCCTCCTCTTGAAGATTTCACTGAACTATTCACTACCCTAATACTATAGCTGCCATTAGCCATACCAGCTACAACATACTTTCCATCAGAACCTGTAGAGGTGGTCTGCACCAGTACTCCACCGTTATCATATAGCTCAACAATAGCCCCTGAAAGGTCCACACCTGAAGCCGATGACAAATTTCTCCCTGCACCACCACCATAATTTACATCTTCAAAAACTGTCCCAGTTATCAGATTTGAGGGTACTTTAAGTACCAAGGCATTCATTATTACGAAATCCTGACCTGACTGAACATTGATTGTAACGGAGGTCTCTCCTGCTTGAACAAAAGGAGAAATATCATATGTATCCAAATCTACACCGTAAGTGGTTGTATTATTGACTATTGGAGCAATGGTATTATCAAAAATGGTCGAATTAAAAGGATTATTTACGGTAATTCCATTATTATCCCCGTCACCCGATAAGGTGTTGGTTCCCACGCCCGTAGTTACTGTTAGGAGTTCATTATTACTAAGTGTCTGGTCTCCCTCCCATGATAATTGGGTTGTTTTGGAGCCGGTCCCACCTATCGCATAAAAGCCCCCTAACGTAAAAGAGGAGGAGGAATTGCTTTCCCCATTAAACCCTTGATATAGATTGATAGTAGCTGCCGGTAAACTTGTATCCGTGTAAAATACCATTAGGCCCCATCCCCCCAAAACAGTGGCAGAAGAACAATATGTGCTTGAGTTATCAACTGACAAACCTGAAAAGTCGTATACATTGGTGGATGGATTAGTAATTCCATTAATAATACTGGTTACATCGCTAACTCCTCCAAAAAATGTCCGAGTCGTTATCGAAGTGCCATATAAATAATCCGCATCCACTGTGTTTCCTTCAAAAGTTACCTGAGAGTCGGCTGTTGCACCGGAATGGGCCCAATACAAATATGCCTTGTCAATGGTTGCACCGACTGGAATGGACGAAGTAAGGGTACTGCTTGAAGATGTGGCAATAGAACACGCGTTGACGGTGTTGCTATTTGTTCGCAATGTTCCACCCGTAGAGCTATACCCGATATAACCGTCGAATTCCTGGAATAATGTCAATGGAACATTCAATTGAACGGGTACGGCAACAATATCAAAATTCACCGCGGTCGATGAGCCTCCGGTCATATCCGTATCCACAATCAATATTCCATCTTGATACACCCTAACATATGAACCTGTGCCATTCCATCCATCTCCCCAGGTATCCTCCAACAAAAGAGAATAACCAGTACCAAGAGTAATTCCAGGATAACTTGCAGGGCTTCCAATATTATTATATGAATTATTACTTGATCCATTATAGCACGTTGATGGATTACAAATTGTCGCACCAATTTGCACATTGGAAGGGTCTCTAAATGTTACCCTATTCTCAGAAGACCAATTCGGCCAATTTACTTCAATAGTAATATTGACTTGACCAAATGCAGTAGATTCGAAAAAAAGAAAGAGTGCAAATAAGAAAAGTTTATTAAAAATAATCTTCCTTATAAATCTTAAATTAACTTTCAATATCATTTTATACTATTCTTTGCTTCCTATAGGAGTGCATCAATAAATCTTTTAATCTTACCTCGCAATGGTTTTTTAGATCTTTTCATTTACCGATAAAAGTATAAAGGATTGATTCTCATGGCTAAAAAATGTTGTGAATACAGGGGAAGAACGGAGTGAACTAAAGGAATAATGGTGTATGGTTAGTCAGTTTTTACTTTAAAACTGTAAGATTTCGGTGTTAAACAATAGTAAATGAAAGATTCTGTTCATGACAATATCAAGTTTTATTCACCCTAAATGTTATTCTTCTATTGGTCATCATAGCTCTAACACTAAATATCGCTTCATCAGAAACACGCATGGTACAAGAACCTGCGGAATTTGAGACTTTGACTCTGAAGATATATCCACTTTTGTCAACCCCAGCAGCATTTACTGTTAAAGAAGAGGTCTGTGTACCCAAATAATCCCAGCATCTTTCTGGTTCTTCGTATAAAAAGAATTTAAAAGTGTGGATAGCGGTGTTACCGCTATTCCAAAATAATAAACTCGGATCTACGATTATCCCCATGCTCAGCATCAGAGCATCTAACACCATTAGCACATTTGTTAACCAATTTTGTTTCTCCAAAACCTTCCTCTTGCAAACGGTTCTGAGAGATGCCCTTCGAAATCATATAGTTCACCGTAGATTCCGCTCTTTTTTGTGATAACCAAAGGTTATAGGCATCTCTGCCCCGACTGTCTGTATGGGAATTCACCTTTATTTTAAGGCTCGGATATTTTTCCATGGCAACAATAACTTTTTGTACCTCAATTTCTGAATCCTTGCGGATATTATATTTATCAAAACCAAAGTAAATGGTGCTCAATTGTAAAAGTTTTGCCAAATCGTCTCCAAATCCTGCTATAACCCTGTCCCTTTCCAAATAAAAGTCCACGATATTGGGTTTGCCTTCAGATCTTCCCAAATACTCTTCTGAAGGAACATAACCCTGCATCAATGCCCTAACAAAATTTCCCTTATGGCAATCCAACGATAAGTTATACTTACCTTCAGAATCTGTAACCGTAGTAAGTAGCTCTACATTATTTTCATCAATAATCTTGACTGTGGCTCCGACCAATACTTCATTCGATATCTTATCCCTAACTGTCCCTGAAATTTGCTGATTACAATCTAAAATCAAAGGAGTAGTCTCGAGAAAGCCATATATATCATCCTCACCTTGCCCTTCTGGTCTATTGGAGGCAAAATAACCCAAGTGGGTATCTTCATTGAGGACAAATGTGAAATCATCCATTCCACTATTGATTGGTCTTCCCACATTTACGACAGCTCCATTGTAGTTATTAAAGGCGATTTTTGTAGCGAAAACATCCAACCCTCCTAAACCTGGGTGGCCGTCCGAAGACAGGTATAATATTTCTTTACTTGTTACGAAAGGAAAAGTTTCTCTAGCCTCTGTATTAATATTACTGCCTAAATTTATCGGGGTCCCGAAAGTGCTATCGTTATTGATCTTTACTTTAAAAATATCGGACTCACCATAGGAACCTGTCATATCAGAAGCAAAAAACAAGGTCTTTCCATCTTTACTCAAGGTAGGGTGTGCAACGGAATAAGAATCACTATTGAAAGGAAGTTCTTCAATATTTGACCATATTCCATCAATCAATTCCGCCTTAAAAATTTTGAGACGAATCATCCCTTTTTCATCCCTTACATATTTGCCATTTTTAACATTATTTCGTGTGAAGTATAATGTTAATCCATCTTTGGTTGTCACCGTCGTGGATTCATGCAACCGTGTATTCACATGTTCTCCCAATTTTTTTACAACATTTTTGGAAGCGCTGTCCACATCTACCTTATATAAGTCCAAAAAATCCTTTGAATTCCAAGTATGTCTATATCTAGCAAAATTCCCTGTATCCCTATCGGAAGAAAAAATAAGCCCTTCTTTGTAAAAGGAGGGTGCAAAATCAGAATATGGAGAGTTATATTCAAATGTGCTTAATTTATATCTGCCAGAGTTTTTCTCAATAACTTCCAGATAATCCTGTTCATTTTTATAAACTGAAGCTCTTCTATCATCTGAGGTGCTTTCAATAAATTTTGACATCAAAGTGTCCGATGTTTTGTAGTCGCCCAAAGATTTAAGTGCTTGCGCATATCTGAAATAGTATTCAGGACTCAGATTAGATCCAAACTCCTCCACAAGTTTTTTATAGGTTTCTGCCGCTTCTATATAATCAGCATTGAAATAATATGAATTACCCAGCTTTCCCAAAAGGTCAGCAGATGAGTACCCTTTTTCCAAAACCCTCTTATAAATGTCTATAGCCGGACTAAATGAGTATTCTCCATATTTCTCATTTCCTTTCTTGGTTAACCTTTCTTGTGAGAAAGATCCTCCAACCGAAAAAAGGGCCAAAATAACGAGTAGTACTATTTTTTTTATCATTTGCACCAATTTAGAAAAAACGAGGTGAAATCAATCTTCGAAAAGATTTGACCAGTTCAAACCTTAAGAACACTTCGAAGGACCCATCATTAAACTGCGCACCACCCAAATCAGTCGTTTCCCGATCATACGCCAACCCCAACATTAACTGGTCGGATAGCTGGAAGCCTACCATGGCACTTAAAGCTGCATCCCATCTATATGCAGCACCAAAAGTAAATTGGTCATTGAACATAAAACTACCGGAAAAATCAACCTGTAAAGGAGCTCCGCCAACTACTTTTGTCAAAAGGGCCGGTTTAAATTTTAGATTTCCGTTTAAATCAAAAACATACCCGGTTATCAAATAGAAATTGATTCGCTCTTTGGAAAGAAATTGAACCGAATTGGCATCTGTCTGTCCATTATCAAAATGTTCGGTCTGTAAAAGATTAGGGGCCGATAAGCCAGCATAGAACGAGTTGGTATGATAATAAAGTCCAATTCCCACATTCGGGGAAAACTTATTTTCAATGTTGTCAGCATTAACAGGTTCAGTATCAAAGTTGCGCAAACTATTGAAATCCAAGTTTAAAAGGTTTCCGCCGGCTTTTAATCCAAAAGATAATTTACCCTCCGAGGAAACATCAATCGTATAAGACACGACGGCGTCAAAATAAGTATCTTGAACAACACCATTCCCAATTTCATCGTTCACAATAGAAATGCCATAACCCAGCTTACTATTTCGAATTGGCGAGTGTAAATTCAATGTCTGACTTTTTGGTGCACCGTCCAAACCGACCCATTGAGATCTATATAGAGCTGCTATACTTAATTGCCCTCTTGAACCTGCATATGCCGGATTAACACTCATGGTATTGAACATATACTGTGTATATTGAGCGTCTTGCTGGGCTGTTACAATTTGTAAGGATATAATTACAAACAAAATTGTTGCTAAGCTACTATATCTAATGTTCATAAGCCGTATGAAGTGTTATTTACTGATGTATAAATATCCGCTGTCAGTAATATTATTCTTATCATTATTCTGGTATTCAAAGATATAAAAATAAACCCCTGATGGTAGATATTCATTGGCACTTACAGTTGACCTCCCTTTAGATCTGCCGTCGAAAATATTATTTTGATTGTTATAATCAGTTCCCTCATAGACTGCGATCCCCCATCGATTAAAAATCTTTAATGAATTATTTCCCGCATTTTCAATTCCTCTAATAAACAAGAAATCATTCTTGCCATCACCATTTGGCGTTACCATTTGGTTGACCTCGATTTTTAATGTCTGGACGGTATCGTCCGTCGGATCCAGATAATCGGGGGTACCGTCGTCGTCGGTGTCATCATTGGTCGGGTCATTGTCACCGTCGGCATCCTCATCGGGCGTGTCCATACCGTCACCGTCATCGTCCAGGTCCCTATAGTTCACGTCCTCCGTGCCA
>JAJRQT010000063.1 GCA_024280115.1 Bacteroidota bacterium
CATCTCCCGGATAAATCGCAATCTTAATGAATCTTTTTTTTCATGATGATTAAATTTTAGTGTCCTAGAATTTAATCATTTCTTCTCAATTTACCGACTAAAAGGAGGTTTCGTTCAACATCCGGGTAATAGCAATTGCTATTATTTCTTTTATATCAATTGCTAATCTAATGGATTTTCAATGCTTTTGAAATTTATTTGTTCCAGACAAATTGATGAAAATAAAATATACCTTCGATTTGTTAGCTGGTTGACAGAAATGATTGTACTGTATCCCCATGAACAATCATGGACAATGGAACAGAGAACCTGACCTGTTTTCAGACAGATCCCGGATCGGAGGCCAGGTAGTAGCCCAAAGCATTATCTTAGGAACTGCAATTACTTTGTCAAGACTAAGAAGAAAAGGATACAGCTCAATGCTCGATCACTACTTAAAAACGCAACCCGAAATTCAATGAACCGCCAAGTACGAGATCCATACGCTTGGTGGTGTGAGAGGCGCACTGGCGGTCAAATGACCGTCAGCCGTCTACTCGATTAGGCATAGTTTTTTCAGTAATGTCCGAATGAAGTTCCTTTCCAATATTTATCTGATTTCTCATCATACATGACAGCACGACTAAAGAACAGTTGAAATTTCATTTTAATAAGTAACTTTCCAGTCCTATCATAGTGAATTATATAATCCGTCAAGAGTTTGTTCTTTATTTTACTCTTAATGGTTCCATTTGAATAGTACGAAATTAGTTTTTTTACATCACCATTCTTAAATGTTCCATCTTGCCGAACTCCTCCATTTGGCCAATATGAAATCTCCTTGCCATTACATATTTTTTTGCAATGAACGTAGTGATAATATGTAGGACCTATCCCTCTCGATTTACCCTTCAAATGTATTGGGGCAATTTCAACTGTATCAGTTGTTGAGCCTTGAATAAGGACCCTCTTACCCCAATATGGTAAATCGGCAGATCCATGTCTCAGTAGATATTCTCCAGGTGCATAAATTCTACATACACCAGTAGAATCTGGATAAATAGTATGGGAACCACCATTTATTGTCAAAATACGATAGTTAACTGAACGATACAAGGTACTGTCACAACAGGATTTTTCAAATAGAGTAAAATATGCTGGATTAGTCAATGATTGTGAACTAACACTGTAGATAATTAAAACAAATATTATTGTGAATAGAAATTTCAATGTACTGTCTGTCTTAAAAATTATGCCTAACATCCGGGTAATAGCAATTGCTATTATTTCTTTTGTATCAATTGCTAATCTAATGGATTTTCATGATTTTGAAATTTATTTGTTCCAGACAAATTGATGAAAATAAAATATACCTTCGATTTATTAGCTGGTTGCCAGAAATGATTGTACTGTATTCCCATGAACCATCATGGACAATGGAAAAAAGAACCTGACCTGTTTTCAGATAGACCCTCCCGGACGCTGGGATGACAATTACAATTACTTTCCAGATCTTAATTATTCAAGTTTCAAATTATTAGCCTTCATATCATCTAGAACCAACAGCCAGTCATTGTTTTCCCCGGAGCCTGGAGGTGTAAATTCCTGTTTCCCATCGTTTTTATACTCACCTATTTTAATTGAATTCCCATCCCGGGGATTATACCAGGAAGCTTCGATGGAATTATTGAGCTTTTTCATATTCACGGTCACCTTTTGCCCTTTGGCCAGATAGATGAGCATGAAAGATTTGTCATTGGCAATGGCAGCCTGAATATGATTTTCGTTATTTGCATTATATCCATAGACTATGGACTGGTCAGGAATCAATTTTTCGAAGGGACGTATTTTGAAAATTTTGTGCACATGCTCCATGTCTGCGGCGCCTGGCCGATCAAGCGACTCGTGCCAATCGTACAGGCACGGAATGGCCATATTCCCATTGGGTTTATACATTTGCCAAATGGCATTATTCCCATAGGTATAGCCGCACGCCCCGGCAAGGAAATCCCAATAGGCATGTATGCGCACATCGTAATCAGTGAAAAATCCTTCACTAAATATTTCCCGGTTTTTTATTAAACCTTTTTCATCCAAATCGCCTTCGGAAATTTCGTAATCCCAAAACTTTACAGCTATGTCTTCATAGGCCGGCTCACCATCGAGAAATGGTTTTCGTGGCTGTAGCAGCATATCATGAGTAGCATAATCATATACCTTATTGAAGCGCTTAGCGTGGCCACTCTGGTACATGTTGAAATCGAGCCATTCTTCATTGTGCAAAAAATACGAAGATGAAGAATTGCCCCTAGGATGATAGGTGATTAAGTGATTTTCATTATCACCTTTTTTTAGCCCTCTGGCCATATTTTGCCAAATTCCCAGTACTTCATCATTGGCAACATTTCTGTCTCCGCCAAGGATCCAGACGATGGATTTGTCTTTATATCTTTTGCCCAAATACTCTCCAAAAGCCATGGCATTATCCTGATTGAAAACTATTGGCCCTTTACCCGGATATTTAGAAAAAACCTTGTCTCCCCAGGTGGGCAACATTCCAATAAAAAGGCCAAGCTCTTCGGCCTTATTGACAATAAAGTCAACATGCTCGAAATATGCTTCATTTGGCTTTATGGGATCAAGATCTATTAATGGAACTTCCCCATAAGGGTTTGGACTTCGCAATCCATCATTTTCAGCCAGTACTACTGCCTGGATAATTGTGAATCCCTTAGCAGCCCTGTTTTCCAGGTACTCTGTAGCTTCTTCCCTGTTCAACTTATGAAATAATTCCCATGCAGTATCGCCAATCCACATAAATGCTTTGCCATCCGTTTTTACCAGATATCGCTGACTTTCATGTACTTTGAGGGATTGAGCAATTGATATTAAATTGATGAATGTACAAATTGTTACTAATAGACTTAAAATAAATATTCGCTTCATATTATAATAAATTGATAATTGACCTTGTTGTGAATACTCACTATTCGGCATGATTTGAGGAGGAAAAACAATTAAATTAAGGTTATATTTTTTGCGGTATATTCACTTCTGAGAGTACCGTTTTCCCATCTTCATTTATAATATTAAAAGATGCTTTGTTTCCATAAAGCAACTTTAATCTTTGTTTTGTATTTTCTATTCCAAATCCTTTCGAGCCATTGAGCCTATTTGTAATTAGCTGACCGTTATTTCTAATTTTAATATTTAACATTGAATCATGAACCCTGGTTTGGATGGATACAATCCCGCCTTCTTTGAGCCTGGAAATTCCATGTTTTATTGCATTTTCTACCAGGGTTTGTACCATTAACGGTGGTACGGAAAAATACCTGGATTTTGGATCTATATCAAGTTCTACTTTCAATCTTTCTTCAAACCGGATCATCTCAAGGTTTAGGTAATCATTCACAGCGTTCATCTCCTCATCAAAACTTGTCAGCTTATTTTTATTAATCACCAGCGAATTTCTTAAAATACTCGATAACTGAGTGATCGCGTCTTTTGATTTTGAAGGATTTTCATCAACCAGTGCCCGAATGCTGTTAAGGGCATTGAAAATAAAATGTGGGTTGAGTTGAGACTTAAGGTTATTTAGTTCAATTTCATTTTTGACCGCTTCATACTTGAGTGCGGTATTGTACCTTTCGAGGTAATGATATGTAAAATAAAAAACAGTCCAGATTAGATAAAGAAATAGCGTGGAGAGTAAATTCACGCCAATATTAAGAGGATTGAGATCATAGCTAAGTTCAAAGATTCCGAGCACTTTTAATGTCAGTAGATGAATGATAAAATTAGAAATGGTAAGCAAAAAAATGCCCATGAAAATCTTTAGAACAATATCTTTAATTTTTAAATCGAGCCACTCCCATTTAATAATATAATATCTGAAAATATGAGTACTGATCAGGAACCAAACTGAAACCATTGCAGCATAAATAGAGGAATAGAGATTGATGGTATTCTGTAAAAAAGTAAGTAATATATTGATTGCCGTAAATAATGACCAGCCACTTATTTGAAGGATCCAATATATTCTTGCTTTGCTCACCGTACTTTACTCTGTTTTATAGATGTAATTTAAAAATATCATTCAATATTCAAACTAACATTATACAAATGGAAGGATAAAATTACGGGAGGAAAATTGGGTAAGCCATTTTAATTTTTTCCAAAGAAAACTATTGATGTTAACAATTCAGTTCCTTATATACTTTGCTGTGTGATTAAAGTTACACTAAAATCTTACGCGTTAAAAAATCTCTTTTCCATTAAATGCATTGACCGTTTTATACTACTGAGCTTAACCACATCAGAATAAAAACTTTTGAAACGGTAATTCTTCAATATATGTTTCTCTTTATCTGTATAATACAATATATTCTTTATATATTTTAATTATTATAATATGTCATGTATCGTGATTATCTTGCTCAAATAGAATAATTCTTACCTCATGTATACTATTGGTAAAAAAAATATATGTTTTTAAATAAAACTCAAAATATAATTTTGCCGTACTAAGATATACAACCACAATCAAGATAATTTTTAATTTATATAATACCATGAAAAGTTCAACCCTGTTCCTTTTAGCATGCCTCATCAGTTTCTCCGTTTTTGCAAACAATCCAGCTCTTGTAAAATCAGAAAAAAACACTGCTCAGGAATTAGAATATAACAATGTTCTTGAAAATTTATTGATTTCTCATACGGAAATATTGAATCCATTTGTCAATGAAAAATGCAAAGTCATTATTCTTGATGATAAGTTCAATACAATCAGAGAAGAAACCATCGATAAAATTGAAGATATATGCAATCAGTCAATGCTAACTCCGACTATATACCGATCTGAATTCATTCTCAAGATTAGCAATGTTTCCTATTATATGCTTAGAAATGATAAAATTGATTGACTTTTAGCAATCAGAACCTTTATTCTGAGTAAGGTTCACTTATCTAAATTGGCTCTATTGGTAATTAATGGTAAAAGCTATTTTTCACTTATTTATAAAAACCATATGTAATGCTTCAATGATTGAATGCAGGAATGCTTGTATTGAATAAAGTTTTGACAATGTATCATTTAACACTCCGTTTTATTGTATTCTCGCATTGACACATTAAATCATTCTCGCATTTATAAATTCGCCATATAATCCAGCATTGTCGTTTTTTACTATTTTCGTGATAATAAAATTAGACTCCATCTCTGTTTACCAGGTTTGTACTTTTATTTATTTTTAAAAAATCCAGATGATATTTAAACTCTTTATTTGAGTATTTTGATGTTTTAAGCTTGCTTCATTAAAAAATTTAAAAAAAATTAAATTTCCGGGAACTAATTGAACCCAATATGAATTATATAGTTGGTTAATAATTGGTTCATGGTTGTTAGGTTGTAAGCTATAAGTTTTTGGTTTCAACAGGCGCTGTCTTCGGACAGCGCTTTTTTTATAACTCATTTTTCAGATACCTCCCCGTATGGCTTCTACTTTCCCTGGCAATCTCTTCAGGAGTACCAACACATACTATATTACCCCCTTCTTCTCCACCTTCCGGTCCCAGGTCAATTATATAATCTGCAACTTTAATAACATCCAGGTTGTGCTCTATGATCAAAACGGTATTCCCTTTGTCAACCAAAATATTAAGTACATTCATGAGGTGTTGAATATCCTGGAAATGCAGGCCTGTTGTGGGTTCGTCCAATATATAAAAAGTACTTCCCGTGTCCTTTTTAGAAAGTTCCGTGGATAGCTTCACCCGTTGTGCCTCACCTCCGGAAAGAGTGGTGGCATGTTGACCCAGAGTAATATAGCTCAACCCTACATCATCCAGGACTTTTAATTTCCTGTGGATTTTGGGAAATTTATCGAAAAACTCCACTGCCTGTTCAACAGTCATTTCCAGAACATCTGAAATGGATTTACCTTTAAACCGGACCTCAAGTGTTTCCCTGTTGTATCTTTTTCCTTTACAAGTTTCACAGGGCACATATACATTGGGTAAAAAATCCATTTCAATCAATTTTAAGCCTGCACCTTCACATGTTTCGCACCTACCGCCTTTCACATTAAATGAAAAACGCCCGGGTTTATATCCCCTGATCTTTGCCTCTGGCAGATTGGAAAAAAGTGACCTGATCTCTGTAAACATGCCTGTATATGTCGCCGGATTTGATCTTGGCGTTCTGCCTATTGGTGATTGATTTACCTCTACTACTTTATCAACTTTTTCAATGCCAGAAATCTTTATAAAAGGCATCGGTTCTTTCTTTGACCTGTAAAAATGCTTATTTAAAATCGGGTAGAGGGTGTCATGAATAAGGGTGGATTTTCCGCTGCCTGAAACACCCGTTACACAAATCATGCTTCCCAATGGCAATTTGATACTTATATTTTTCAGATTGTTTCCGCTAGCCCCTTTTAAAGTCAGCCAGCTCCCGTTAGGTTTTCTACGGATTTTTGGAACTTCTATCCTTAGCTTATTTTTCAAAAAATCAGCGGTCAAACTTTTCTTTTTTAAAAATTCAGTGGGGTGACCCTCCGCAACAATATGCCCGCCATGCATGCCCGGCCCAGGGCCAATATCCAATATATAATCCGAAGAGAGCATCATTTCTTTGTCATGCTCAACCACCATTACAGAATTGCCCAAATCCCGCAAGTCCTGTAGTGCTTTGATCAATCTTGTGTTGTCGCGCTGGTGCAACCCTATGCTCGGTTCATCGAGAATATAAAGCACTCCGACAAGCTGCGTTCCTATCTGAGTGGCAAGCCGTATCCTTTGTGCCTCACCACCTGAAAGTGTCCTGAGCGGCCTGTTAAGATGTAAATAATTCAATCCTACCTCGAGTAAAAAATTTATTCTTTTGCGGATTTCTTTTAAGATTTCGGAAGCAATTCTTTTTTGTTTTTCATTTAACCGGTCCTCAAGGTTTTCAAACCAAGAGCCTAATTTATTTATGTCAAATGCAGCGAGTTCTGCGATATTTTTACCATCAATTTTAAAATTCAGAGATTCTTTTTTAAGCCTCGCTCCACCACAATCCGGGCAGACCTTTACAATCATAAATTCTTTGACCCAGCTCTGAATTTTATCAGAACCCCCTTCACTCTGTTTCTCCAGAAAATTTATGATCCCCTCAAATTTTGTGTGCCAATCCGTTCCCGGATATTTCACCGAAGATACTGCCACAGGTACATTATCCCCATAAAGTAAAATATCGATTACCTCGTCCGGTATTTTATGTATTGGTGTTGAAAGATCGACCTTATTTCTTTTAAGAATGGCCTGGATTTTTTTAAATATCCAAATTTCGCGGTATGGTCCCAACGGCGCAATACCTCCCCTGGAAATGCTCAATTTCGAATCGGGTATAATTGATTCCCTGGTTATTTTTTCAATTTTCCCAAGCCCGTTACAAGTCGGACAAGCGCCATATGGTGAATTGAAAGAAAAGGTATTGGGCGCAGGATCATCGTAAGCCAATCCACTTACAGGATCCATCAGATGCTTGGAAAAATGGTGCGTTTGCCCCTTTTCATCCAAAAGCATAATTACACCTTTCCCATGAGAGAGTGCATTTTTTATTGATTGAGAAATTCTAAATTTATCACTATCAATAACCTTCACACGATCAATGACTATTTCAATATCATGTGTTTTGTAACGGTCCACCTGCATTTTTGGCTCAAGACCCATGATTTCTCCATCAACGCGCACTTTAGAAAATCCTGTTTTCCTTACCTGTTGAAACAGCTCACGGTAATGACCCTTCCGTCCTTTTACCACCGGGGCGAGTATAACGATTTTCTTATGAAAGAAATTCTGAATGATATGAACAATGATCTGATCTTCTGTCTGGCGGATCATTTTTTCACCGGTAATAAAGGAAAATGCCTCACCCGCCCGCGCATATAACAGCCTTAAAAAATCATAAATCTCCGTAACTGTACCTACTGTAGATCTGGGGTTTCTCGATATAGTTTTCTGCTCAATGGAGATGACAGGACTCAACCCCTCGATTTTATCTACATCGGGACGCTCCATATCGCCAATAAAGGACCGGGCATAAGCAGAAAAGCTCTCCATGTACCGGCGCTGTCCCTCAGCATAAATGGTATCAAATGCCAATGAAGATTTGCCGCTTCCACTAATACCTGTGACAACAACCAGTTTGTTCCTGGGAATTGTTACATCGATATTCTTAAGGTTGTGCTCCCTGGCCCCATAAACTTCGATATTATCAAACCCGGTAATATCCTGTGATATCTCCTTCTTCATTCATTAAATGATTTTGATTCTACTGGTATTTTAATGAGTAAAAACAATTTTTAATTTATTCAAAAAACCTACTTGTAATGCGACATTGAAGCATTTAATCATTCTTAAAATTATATGTTGATTGAATAATCCATTGTAGTCATATTTCGCTAAATCTCCTGTAGAATTTGGCTTTGTAGTAAACCCTAATTTTTAAACCCCTCCTACTGGTTCTTTCGGCAGCTCCCTGATATCAGGATCTATGGTATCCTCTTCTACAGACGCAGAAATGGTATCAGCCATAATCGCTGGGGCAATTTCATATACCGGCATCAGGAATACATAGGTTTTCCCCTTCCTCACTGTCAGACTATTCTTCCGGAGCCATGGGTTATATCTTTTAAGCTGTTTATAATTGATATTATTCTCAAACGCCCAATCCCTTAAATTGTTGATGGTTTTGGTGATTTCTACTTCTTTTAAATTTTCTTTTTGATATAAATGATCTTCGGTAAAATTGAAACCATAGGTTTCCGGATTTTCAAAGATAAGTTTAATGGCAATAGCTCTAAAAACATACCTGGACGTCTCCTCGTTTAATAATAAATCATAATACGAAGTTACACCCTGCTTTTTTAAAACCCGGTCAAGGCCTCTCCGCCCAATATTGTATGATGCTGCAGCATTAACCCATGTCCCAAATTTTTTATGCGCTTTACTTAAATATTTTGCCGCGGCTCCGGTTGATTTTATCGGATTATAGCGCTCATCGACCTCACTGGTAACTTCCAATTTGAAATCCTTCGCCGTACCTTTAAGCAGCTGCCAGTATCCTACAGCCTTACTCGGTGATATTTTATTTTGAAGATCACTTTCAATAACAGATAAGTACATAAGGTCCGAAGGAACACCCCTTTTTTCCAGCTCTGCCTTTATATCCGGTAGCCACCTGTGACCTCTTTTTAATAGAAAGATCGTATTAGAATGCCAGAATGTATTCACATGGAGCTCTCGGTCGAGCCGTTCCCGAACATCGGGAATTTCCAGAGGCACACGCTCTCCGGCAAACATTACCGTATCGGGAATGTCCAGTTGAGGCACGCCGTAGGAAACAATAATCTCTGTCTTTTCAATCGGCTTTGGATTGATAAAATCTGTATAAACCAGGTAGGAGATTATAACCGCCAGCAACGAAAAAATAATAATGTTGATTTTGTTTTTCAAAATTCAAAGTTTGGTGACAGTAAGAATTTAGTATAAAAATCATCGATGATATCAACCGCATCCTGGGGATCATCCACAATATGAAACAGATCAAAGTCATCTTCATTGACATTTTTCTCAACTTTAAACACTACCTCCCTCAGCCAATGCACCATTCCTCCCCAGAATTCTTTTCCAACTAAAACTATTGGGAATCTGCCAATTTTTTTAGTTTGTATAAGTGTGATCGCTTCAAAAATTTCATCCAGTGTGCCAAATCCACCAGGCATACCTATAAACCCCTGTGAGTAGCGGACGAACATAACCTTTCTGACGAAAAAGTAGTCAAATGTGATCAGCTTGTCATGGTCTATATATATGTTGTTGCTTTGCTCATGTGGTAATATAATATTCAATCCCACAGATTTTCCTCCCGCTTTTTTTGCTCCTTTATTCGCCGCTTCCATTATTCCCGGTCCGCCACCAGATATGATACCATATCCCTGCTCAACCAGGCTGGAGGCAATTTCTTCGGCCATTTTATAATATTTATTTTCAGGCGGTGTTCTGGCAGATCCAAAAATTGATACGCAGGGGCCAATAGAAGACAGTTTTTCAAAACCTGAAACAAATTCACCCATGATTTTGAATATGGCCCACGAGTCGTTGGACTTAATTTCATTCCAGTCTTTTTCCTGAAACGCCTGCCTGATTTTTTGCTCCTCATCCGGAGACAAGTCATTATTGTTTCCGTTTGAATTTTGATCTTCCATATTGAAAAATTTTGAGGGCTAAAATTATATTATATTTCAATAGTACCTGTCAATTAATGTTAAAAATATTGGTGATGTCTATTTCTTAATCAAATCTTTCATCGCTTCGACTAATTCAATAAACTGAAAATTAAATCCTGTGCTTTCAATTTTATTTGATGAAACATTATTCCCTCCGGTAATTGCAGATGATAACTCTCCCAATAGAATTTTTAAAACAAACTTTGGCGTATTTGGTAGAAAATAGGGTTTGTTTATCACTCTGGTTAATATTTTTATAAAATCTTTATTGGTAACCGGGTTTGGAGCTACTGCATTGTAAATACCAATTATTTCAGCATTTTCCACTACTTCAATAAATATTCTGACGAGGTCATCAATATGGATCCAGCTCATATATTGCTCACCTGAGCCAAAGGCCGAGCCCATTCCAATTTTTACAACGGGAAGGAGTTTTTCAAGAATCCCCCCTTTATTGCTCAACACAAGACCGATTCTTAATTTGACAACCCTTGCTCCCAAATCTGAAAATTGATCTGCCGCAACTTCCCACTTTTTTGTCAGGGTTGCGAGATAATCATCCCCTAACTGTAATCGGTCTTCAGTTTGTAAAATGCCACCGGTGTCGAATCCATAAATGCCAATTGCTGAAGCAGAAATAAAGGATTCAACCTTGTGGTTGCTTGTTTTCAAATATTGATAGATCAGGTTGGCACTTTCGACGCGACTGTTTATAAGTTCTTGCTTCCTTTTAGGCGTCCACCTTTTGTCGGCAATCCCTGCGCCTGCAAGGTGAATGATGTGCTTTACATTTTTAAACGTACCCTCTTCGATGAATCCACTTTCGATATTCCAATTAAAAGTACGGAATTTGGATGATTCGTTTTTATCCCTGCTTAAATGAACTACTTCGTATCCTTTATGTTGGAGACTATTTGATAATTGTGAACCTATCAAACCTGAACCTCCCGATATGAGAACTTTTACATCCATATATCAATAACTAAAAAGAGATGGAAGGTTCTAAAAAATCCCATAAAAAAAAGCTAAGTAAACTTAGCTTTTTCAGTTATAATAGGTTGCTAACTATAACGTATTGGTTTATTTTTCTACCTGTTAAAAGTCTCCGTATTAATTGTAAACCTTCCAGGTTCTTACTTTCTCGTCAATATTATAGAACAGGACAAATCTTTAAATTCCACTTTCATCTAATATCTGTCATTTCCCATCCAACAAATACCCTACTTGATTCTAAGGTTAGTCCGAATTCATCATAAACTTCCTCGGAATTTGAAATAGGAGCTATAATCAGAAGTAAAAAATGAAAAGCCAAAATTAACATTAAGTTCACAGAACGACAAGGGGTTTAGATAAAACTAATTTTGAATAGTTCGCAATCCTCAAAGGAGAATGGATTGTATGAAATCTCCATGGGCTATTATTACCTATTATCCCGCAAAGAGCCGTTACTCTGACGCGGCCCGGATGCGTCGGTTGGTTGTCTGCGAAGATTTTACAGGCAGCAGGGCTCTTCGCTACTGCTACTCCTCTTGTATGGCAGCATGTTATTTATGGATTTTTAATGCTTTCTGGAATTTGCAAACGGTATCATACCTTTGGCTTGGCAAGTTGAGCGACTCGACAAAGGCAGGCTCGCAACAGCAGGAGAAGTTCTATTGCAGTTCTTTTTGAAGTTCAGACGATAGAGTTAAACTTATTTCCATTTTACTTACAAGTAGTTCAAGTTTTGATTCTACATTTCTTCTAGCCCTGTTCATTTCTTTTTCCATTCTGGGTAAACCTCTAACAGCATCAAGAAAGCTAATCACTCCGGCCATCCCAGTTGAAATTCCTTCGTCCATTGAAACTAGAGTTTCGAGGGTTTGATCAAAATCATCTTGATCAACCTCTTCAAAGTCATTTCTCCTAATGTTAATTAATTTGGAAATCGCATCCGCACCTTCCTCAAAATTTGATATGAAAATCTTAATGTCAGGATCAATTCTGTCTGCAAAATCATTCAAAACCTTAGCAGTTCTTCTGAAATAATCTCTTACTACCTTTTTAGCAACATCTTGTTTACTAGAAAATTTGTTCGCCTCCTTGGTCTTCTTTTTAATCTCTTCTCCAATCCAGTTGACAGAATCAGCTATTCTTTCTACCCCCTTCGTAGCGTTTGCAAAGCTCTCTTCAATTATTTCCTGATAATCAATTATTCCTAATTCCTCCGGAATCACACTTTCCTCATCAAATGAAGAAGATTCCTGCACAATTTTTACATCCTGTTGTTCTATTAGTTGATCGATCCTTTTTGGAATATGAATCCTCAAGAATTTTTGAAGTTCTTCGATACTTGTGTATTCCCAATAGAGAGTTCCTTTTTCACCCAAAGTACACTTTAATTCTTGAACCTTTCCGAGTTGAACAGGATTAATATCCGAAAGTGAATTTGGAGTAGATGTTTTAAAATAGAAGAGTATTTGAATAGAGTTTGGAGATTCTAAAAATCTATTATATGCAATTGTGAATTCCTCTTCTGTTCCCGAACTTGCTGAATTTGTTGGTGTCCCAAATTTTGTCCATAAAATGCCAATAAAGAGGTCATAATCAGATCCAATATCAGAAGTGATTATACTTTGTGGGCCATTACTACTGATTCCCGGTGCTGAATGAGTTTCCCATTTCAGAAGTTCAAGTATAATATTTTTTCTGGCTCCAAATGTTTGATTCAATTCTGATATAACCTCATCAATAGAAGTTCGTTCATCCACAACGTCTGAGGGAGATGCAATAAATACCTTATACTTTACTACTGATTCCGGCATGAGTAATTTTCGCTAACAATATAGTCTGTGCTATTAAACATACTTCTATTATAATGTCCAAATCTAACAGAATTTTTATTGAATTGTCCAGTGGTTACCTGAGTATATATTTCCTACGGATGGATTGGCTCTTCTGTCAACGCATCAACCACGAACTCTTCAAAGGTTGATTTCCTTTCAGCTAATTTTTAGCCAAAATAAATCAACGACCCAGGCTGATTATTCTGGTAAAAAAATGACTGAAGATTTATCCCCAGCCATTCATAAAAAGATTCAGCTTATCACTTTACAAGCTGTACCCAATGCTAAATTCGAAGGAGGTTCCTTCCCTGTACCCTTCATAAATAAAATTGTATTTGGTGTTGTCAAATTTTTGGAGGAAACCCACATTTAATATGTTCTTAATTTTTATTCCCAAACTGAGATGTTTACCGACTCTCTTTGAGGATATGAAGTTGAGCATATTTCTTGGGCTTTCGTAAACATCCGGTGTGTTGGCTTCTGTAATGAAAGATAGCCTGGGGCCAAAAACATTATAGGTTAAGGTATTTTCCCATTCCAGCCTTGGATTGTAATAATTAAATATCACATTGGCAATGTATGGGGATTGTCCCTGGAGAGGCCTCGAATTTTTTATCCCTTCAATATTTATCGCCACGAGTTCAATAGAATCCTTGGCAACTCTACTATAAATTAACGATAGGTTAGCGCCAAGTTTGAAGTTTTGCAATCCCTGAGAAATGAAACCCAGTGATTTTCTAAACTCTAATTCCAAGCCATAAACATTGGCGTCATCAGTATTTATAGGTTTAATTTCAGGAGTTGATGCCTGCGGAAGGTTTTGCAACACAATGGGATTTATAAAATTTTTATAATACACACTCACGGCAATAATCTCTCCGGGTTTAGGATATGTTTCAAACCTTAAATCATAATTCGTAATCAGGGTCCTTTCCAAAGAATTATTACCAACAAACTGCGGATCTTCCGGTGTGCCTACAGAAACAAAAGGAGAGATTTCACGCATATTTGGCCGGGCAAGCGTTCTGGATACCGATGCCCGAAAGTTCGTTTTATCATTTATTTTCCATATCGCATTAAGTGACGGTAGTATATCCACGTTGTCCAATTTTCCATTTCGTGAAGTTGTTACTGGATTCCCATTATCATCGATATCACCGGTAGGAATTCTCGAACTGTCGGCGCTGACAGTTTGCATATCAGTAGTTTCCAGCCTGCCGCCGCCAATAAGCTTTACTTTTCCAATCTCATAAATGCCCATCAGGTAGCCACTCACAAAAGTCTCATATCCTGTATAATTGTTTGCCAATACAGACGCATCATTCTGTAAAATGCCAAAGGCGAACTCTTGTCTCTTAAAAACCGTGTTTTCTCCATAAACACCTAGATATCCATAGTTGCCTTTATCAAAGTAGCTTTTGAAATCCCCGGAACCGCTCGCAAAAGACAACCAATTGTCATTCACTCCCGGTTGTGGTGTCACCGGCTCCCTATGGTGACCATAAATATATTCACTGAAATCTCGCTCTTTTTTACTGTACGATCCTCCAAACTTAATGATATTCTCTTTGTTGGAGGAGAAGGGCAAGGTGACGTCAATTTGACCATTTATTTGCCTATCAGCCAGATACCTGTAAAAATGTGAAGGCAACCTTCCTATCTCCGCTGTATTCATCACATATCTTGTTCCGCTGGTGGTAAATCCAAAACCCCTGAAGTCAGGCTGATCCTGTGTTAATTCGATATAACCGGCGGCCCACTCGATTTTAGCGTTATTCCAGGCCGGGATATTATGCCTTCCTATCAGTTGACTATTCCAAAGCGTTCTTTCTACATAGGAAACTTTTTGCGATTGATAATTTGGTCTCCCTGTATTTCTCCAGTAACCCGATGCCGTATCGGCCATCGTTACCGCATTTTTATTATAAATAGTGTTCAGTGAAATTTCATTATTTGAATTTAATTGATACGACAAACCAAATAATCCTCCATACTCAACCTCTTCTGAGGTATTATGACGTCTGAAATTCTGATCTGTAACCAAAGAATCTAAGGCGCTGTTTCCTTCGACTGAATAAAATCCTGTTTGATAATTATCTCTCAAGTCAAAGCCTCGTTTATAATTAATTCCCAGATTATAGCCCAGTGGTCTTCCCGCTAATCTATATTGATTTCCTATAGCCAGCTTAAAACCCGTATCCATAAGGCTATTTGTGCGTTTGGGGATGAATGAGTTTTTCCCGGATTTTGCAGCTTCGTCCAGTACCTGAAATTTTGTATCGTTGAGTGGCAATGGAGGCTCTGTATTTGTAGCTAACACAGCTCCCGACCTCGTCGCATCTAATGAATTCCTCTCTAGCAATTCGGGGTAAAGGTCAAAAATATAAGGTCTTTTCCTGTTGCCATTGTCCAGAGACAGCCAGCGGTTGGTTGTAGCATCATCACTAAGAAAATCATTTCTGAAACTAGAAACTGAATTAAATGTTGTATTTATATTTAAGTGTAAATAATAATCTGAAGGAATAGATTTTATAGTCACATCTACTAACCCTCCCGTAAAACTTGCGGGTTTATCAGGTAAAAATGTTTTGATTGTCGTCACATTTTCGATCATTTCGGCAGGAATCATATCCATGCTTACACTATTGCGATATGGATCAGCGCTAGGCATGGTAATTCCATTCATTTGAACCAATGAATACCTGTCACCAAGTCCACGCATGACCATATACTTTCCATCTTCAATTGCAGCGCCTGTGACATAAGTCATGGACTCTGCAGCATCAGAAGCACCAATCCTTTTTATTTCACTATAGCTGATCCCGTCTTGAACAGCTAATGATTTCTTCTGTAATATTAATAAAGCAACGTCATTATCCTTGATGGCTTTAGCCTGAACTACAATTTCCTCCAGCTGAATATCACTGGATAGGGTAACATTGATTTCCTGATGATTCCCTGGTTCTATCACCAAATTCTCAATTTTTTGTATTGCATAGGAGACGTAGCTAACATTGATAGTATATGTACCCGGGTCTAATTGCAATGAATAATTTCCAAATAAATCTGTTAGTACTCCCTGTCCGGTTTCGGAGACTATTATTGCCGCTCCAATAAGCTCTTCTCCAGTTTTTCCATCTACAACTTTGCCGGATAAGTTTCCCTTAATAGCAAAGGCATATATTGATGTAATGGTGAATAAAGTTGTTATTAATAATCTTCTCATGGTAAATATTATTATAATGATAAGGAGTCAATCTGTGGGTACAGCAAAATTCCTACAGTTTAGAAGTTCCCTTCAGGGGATTTAGGAGTAAAATTGGAATTTTGTAGTACATCGTCAACCTCCTGACCAACATGGTATAAAAGATTTTATTGAACGGTATAACCGTATTTTGATAATGTTGACCAGCCTTTTAACCAAAGGTCTTTGCCCGGCTCAAAAGCACCCTGATAATTTGTTTCTTCTCCTGCGATTCCTATGTCAGTTGGTTTTACAGTTCCTCCGGTAAACGTACTTTTTGGTCGTGGATCAATCCCGGAAACTCTGCTTGAAATATTTTCTAATATTTCGTCTTCAAGAAAAGCACAATTGTTATTCTGTAGCATTGATGCGATGACATCATTGCATTGACCCCCAAGGGCAGTATTAATGTCATTTCCGTCATAGGGTCCGACAATCGCCCAGGTCGTATTATAAATTTCAGACTGATAACCATCCCTCTGGTTGGTAATGGTAGCGCATGAACTCACATCGCCACCTTTTTCATTTCTGATTTGTATTGCAGCATTTGGAATATCTGTCACAATGGAGTTGACAAGTTTTCCAGAAAATCCTTCCCTCCACATTATGGCTCTGTCACTCAAAGTGTCTGTTAGGTTCTGACCCGGACCTATAAAAGTAGCATTCAACAGATTTGGAGCTGAAAACGGGTCATCACTGGCATTTCCAAATCCATCCCACTCTCCCAGGTGATCATATTTCGACAACACACCATCTCCTTGCAGGGCAAACAGGTACTGACCGGTTCCTCTCCATCCCTGATCAAAGTCATAACTGTCGTCAGCAGCAAATGCGACAATAAAGTGTTTAATATCCACAGTACCTCCGAAAATCTCAATGCCATCATCGTCCGATGAAAATGACTCAACATAATCGATAGTAGTTCCGGATCCGACACCACCAAGCGTCAGTCCCTGTATCTCATCGCCCGACTGACCATTTAAAGCAAACCCAGTATATCGGATGGCGACATATTTAAGTGTGCCGGAATTATCTAACGGATCAGCAGTTGAAAAATCTGTATCACCAAAACCATATCGACCCCTTGGTTCGTTGGTAGAAATACCTTCTATCTGCAGAAGCGTATTTCCCTTTTTCATTACTGGCGCAGAGCCAAGAATTACTAATCCTGCCCATTGCTGATTCTCTGATGGCAGTAAAGATTGTTGTGTCACATCATCAGCTTCAGCAGTAAAAATGATTGGTTCATCTACCGTACCTACTGCTTCGATTTTGGCTCCCCTGGTGATAATCAAAGCGGAAGTAGGATCTGTTGTAGAAGGTGATTTTTTAAATTTGATTATTGTACCGGCTTCAATATTGAGTACTCCTTCCTTCTCCAGGTAAACCAAACCATCAAAAAGGTATTGCTTATCTTTGGTGAAATTATAGGTCTGTCCTCCAGCCAAATCAGCATCAGTAATCGTCTTTAAGGGAGAAACAGTTGCTATAAATGAATCTGTGGATTCAACTCCATCTTTATCAACAATCGTAAATGTAACCACCTCATCATCAGTTCCAAATGTATATTCTGTATCAAAACTTCCGTCTGTGCCGGTTAAATCGGATGGCACAATTACATCCGAAGAAGAGCAAGTTAAACCTGCTATCCCTGCCTCGGCACTCCAGTTAACAGTTATTGTAAACTTTTCACGTTCATTTCCGTCAATGGAACCCGGTGTAGCAGTTACTGTTGGTTTTCTTTTTGGGGTCTCTTCTTCCTGGCAAGATAAGAGCAAAACGAAACTAAACGCCGTTGCAACAAATATTAATCTTGTGAAATTTTTCATAGTTAATTCTTTATTTTTTTCATGAATTTTAATTCACGACAAAGGTGAGTTTGGTGTATTAACTGAACGCTCCGAAAAAGTTACATTTGTGTTAAATGGAGCTTTTGAAGGGTTATGAAAATGTGAATTTGAAAGCAGATTGTTAACCTACTATTAAGGATATTGAATTTAAACAGTTTTGATCTCTGTCTAAACTTTGGTGGAATTTGGTATTTCAATGAACGACAGATACTATTTTCTGTATTTCCTGACGGGTTTGCAAATATTAAGAAATTATTAAATTCTGAATATGAAGTGCAGGTACGCATTCCAATGTGTATCTTCTTTTAGCCTCGTCGGTTTTTCTAAAAGATATTTTATAGAAATGCCCAAACGGAAAAATTAAAATTTCAGGAAAGATGTCCGCGAGAGACCCTCGAACAAGTGAACATAACGCAGAGATCGGACAATATGGTCAGGCTCTATTTCGAAATCGGGATTTTATGCAGAATAGCTTCAATGATGTCCTGTGTCTTGACGCCATCTGCTTCTGCCTCATAATTGAGTATGATTCTGTGATTGAGGACATCCTGGGCAATTTCTTTTATATCTTCCGGCAATACATACTCTCTTTCATCAAAAAACGCAACGGCTTTTGCAGCCAAATTGAGATTGATGGAAGCTCTTGGTGAAGCGCCATACATTATATATGCTGCTTCATCGACCAGTTTGTAGTCCTTCGGAGATCTGCTTGAAAACACCAGTTCGATTATATATTTCTCCAGCGACTCAGAAATCTTTACGGAATTGATCTCATTTCGCAAATGAAAGATATCTTCTTTTGTAAGTATAGTCTCTACTTTAGCATCGAATGACATGTTGGACATTCTCCTCATAATCTCCAGCTCTTCATGTTTTTGCGGATAATCCACAAATACCTTCATCATAAATCTATCGACCTGCGCTTCCGGCAAAGGAAAGGTGCCCTCCTGCTCAACGGGATTTTGAGTAGCCATAACCAGGAACGGTTTATCGAGTTTAAAAGTTGTTTCGCCAATGGTTACCTGTCTTTCCTGCATGGCTTCAAGCAAAGCAGATTGAACCTTTGCCGGAGAACGGTTTATCTCGTCAGCCAAAATCATATTAGAAAAGATCGGCCCTTTTTTTACTTCGAACTCTGACTTCTGCTGATTGTAGATCATGGTACCAATCAAATCGGCTGGCAATAGATCCGGTGTAAATTGCAATCGCTGAAAATCAAGATGAAGTACATCAGCCAGCGTATTTACCGTAAGAGTTTTGGCCAGTCCCGGTACACCTTCAAGAAGAATATGCCCTTGTGTTAAAAGACCGATCAACAAGCGGTTGATCATATATTCCTGACCAACTACTACTTTACCCACCTCAGATACAACCTTTTTTATCTTTTGCTGATGTTCTTTTTTAATATCAATACTTCCCTGATCCATAATATTTCAGAATAATACTTATGCTCATTTTTTTCGCGGTACAAATTAAATAAAAACTGATGTAAAAAGTCGAGGTTAAATAAAATGATTTTGTGGATAGGCCCTATATGCATTTAACTTATGGAAAATAAACAGATATCCATCGGAGGATTAGGACAATCAGGTATAAAACAAATTAATAAAAAACATGGTCTATAGCTCACAGACAATATAACAATCAAAATTTTTGGTCTGTGGGCCACAGACCGAGGTACGAAAAATTAAATTTTTCTAAACCCAATTGCCCTGCTCGGAATAGGTGATGGATGATTGAAGCTACGAGAGCCAAGTTGTGAACCCAAAATATGCTATTTGTTCAGAGGAAGAAATAAACCAAAAGAAATATCCGGGAAAAATGCCCCTTTTGTAATGATGCCACCTGCGTGAAGATTAATGATATATTTTGTGCCAATCGTTTTATTCCAAATTACTTCAGGTCCATATCCGGGTTGTATTTTACTATCCTTTTCACTTTCAAACCACAATAGGTGATGATACCGGCACCCCAGTCCGATACCGGTCTTTCCAAGGAAAAAGCCACCACCTGCATTTATAGAATTTACGACAACGGAAGATTGCACAGCGGCGGCAAGATAGAATCTGTTGATATCATCGGTTTGAACGATATAATCCAATTCTATACCAAGCACATAAACCAGTCCAACTTTAGCTCCAAGGTAAAAATTATGTTTTGTCTTTTTTAAATTTCCGTCTTCCTGATTATTTGAGGATTTTACAATATTTCCATTTGTGGGAATTGAGGCAAGGGTAGTATGATTTGAAAAAATATAAAGGAATGTAAAAAATACAATTAGAAACAATCTATATGAATACCTATAAAAATTAAGGGACATGCTGATAAAAATTGCCGTGTTACAATTGCTAGTAACTATAAAATTAACAATTCGGGGACAATAGTTTATCTAATTTGATAAAAAATTGAATATAATAGAAAAGGAATTTTTAGTAAAAAAGAAGCATCCTTGCATTTCCGCATTACATCATTCTTACAATCTCACCTGTCGGTTGCAAACAAGTTTTTCCAATAAAAATCAGTAGAGCCAAAAGAGTAAAATAGCTTGAACATCATCGTGAAGCTCAAGCCTTTTTAAAGAAATGATTAACAAATTTGTTTATTCCTGTTTATCGTCTTTTAATTTCCTCGATATAAAAAAACCGGTGAGAAGTCCGATACCTCCACCTATGAATATCATTGCCGGGAAAGCCACTTCTTCTTTCATCCCATTTTGTGCGAATAAACTCGCCAGTAAAACACCGATTCCAATACCAATGGCCATCAAGGCAATATTTAATACGACTACACCAAATACGTTTTTACCGGGTCCGGACTTAAATAAGGTGGCGTCAGCACCTTTTTCAATTAATGCAAGACGTTCTTTATTTCTGGTGGTTAAAAAAACATAAACGACCGCAAACATTGATCCGAATACTATGAGGGGAATTAATACTTCTTCCATTTTATTTAATTTTTAAGGTTTTATTTATTTCGAAACCTTTGACGCTGTCAATGAAGAATCGGTTACAAGTAATTTAAATAATCGATATTGAATTTAAATCTAAGCAATGAGACATGGTTTTTAGGAAATGATACAATGCGCTAATGAATAAATGATAGCGTGGATCTTAGTAGGAAAAGACAACTCAGAAGATTAATGTGGACATTTTTTAACTCCACCAAACCAAAATCTAAGTCATATTTTGTAACTTAAAAGAATAAGCGGGCGTCTAATGACAAAATGAATTACCGGGAGGACAGCTTTTATATAAATAAGGTATTAAAGGGGAATCTGCCTTCTTTTGCGCTTTTGGTAGAAAAGCACAAAGGACTGGCATACACATTGGCGTTGCGCATAGCTAAAAATCATGAAGATGCCGAAGAAATCGCCCAGGATGCTTTTTTGAAAGCTTATAATTCTCTTGGTTCATTTAAGCAAGAATCCAAGTTTTCAACCTGGCTGTACAAAATAATTTATAATACCGCAATTTCCAGATTCAGGAAAAAGCATATTGAAAGTTATTCTGTGGAAGAATCTCCAATTGCAGATTCAATCCAAATAGCGGAAGAGGATGGCCTCAATATTTTGCACCACAAGGAACGCAAAAAAATAATATCAAAGGCCATTGGTAAACTGAAAGAAGATGAAGGTGTCGCCATGACATTGTTTTATTTAAATGAAAACAGTATCAGGGAAATAGAAGAGATCACCGGGTTCACCAGTTCAAATATCAAAATTCTCTTGCATAGAGGGAGAAAAAAAATTTTATTTGAATTGAAAAAGATATTAAAGGACGAAATCGTTGATATGTTATGAGTTCAAAAGAAATCAAGCGAGACACATACATAAAGTCAGTATTTGACGAAGGGGGAATCGAGCAGCCATCCGATGGATTTACGAATCAGATCATTAAAATTATAAAGTCTCAATCAGAGGAAAGTGTTTTCGTTTATAAACCGGTAATCAGTAAAAATGCATGGTTGATACTGGCATTTTTAGGAATTGCACTTTTTCTTCTCATATTCTTTCAGTCCTCAGGTCAGGGACAAGGTTTAACCTTCTATGGATATAATTTAAATCTTGATATTCAAAAATTTACCGGGCTCTTTAAAGGTATTGCAATTTCATTCAAATTAACTCCAATATTCAAAACATCGCTGATGGCCCTGGTGTTTTTCATATTCACCAATCTGTTGATCATAGAGATCAAAAGTAGGTCATTTTTTAAGTAATTCTATGCCTGTATTGAAATAGTAAATACTTTTAAAGTAGCTATATTATTTCTGGACAAGCTTGAAAAACAGCCACTTTATGGGAAGCAGATTCTAACCTTTTTACCTCATGAAACATTGTTGTATCAGGTAATTGGCTGCTGATTTTTGATGAACACTTTTTGTTATTATTCCGTGAAGTTATTTTTCATATTCTGATCATAATTGATCAGTCGTTTTCAAAAAGTGGTGTACTCATATACCGTTCCCCGGTGTCTGGCAGAATGGTCAAAACTGTTTTTCCACCGCCAGCTTTTTTTGCAACTTCAATTGCAGCCCAGAGACTGGCGCCTGATGAAATACCCGCAAGAATCCCCTCTTCACTGCAAAGTTGCCGTGACAGCTTGAAGGCATCTTCATTTTCCACAGTTATAATTTCGTCAATAATATCCAGATTTAATATCTCAGGAATAAATCCTGCTCCGATTCCCTGGATTTTATGCGGTCCGGCATCTCCTTTGGATAGAAATGGTGAATCAGTCGGTTCTACTGCGATCACCTTAAGGTTCGGATATTTATCCTTCAAAACTTCACCGGCACCGGTGATGGTACCACCTGTGCCTACGCCTATTACAAAGTAATCGAGTGTAGTTTCATTTAAATCGTCAATGATTTCTTGTGCGGTAGTATTTCGGTGCACTTCAGGGTTTGCCATGTTTTCGAATTGCTGAGGCATGAAATAGTTAGTATTATTCGTAAGTTCCTGGGCTTCCATTACGGCCCCTACCATTCCCCTATCTCCTGGAGTTAAAATGAGTTTAGCTCCGAATTGTTTCAAAATCATCCGCCGTTCTACACTCATGGTATCCGGCATGGTGAATATAATCGGATAACCTTTCACGGCTGCAACAATAGCCAGTCCTATTCCGGTATTGCCAGAGGTTGGTTCAACAATCGTCATACCTGGTTTTAGCAATCCTTTTTTTTCCGCATCCTCAATCATGTTCCAAGCGATCCGGTCTTTTACTGATCCTCCTGGATTAAATGCTTCTAATTTCATGAGTATCCGGGCGAAGCCTTCCGGAGCGAGTTTGTTAAGTTGTACAAGAGGCGTGTTGCCAATTGTGTGAAGAATGTTGTCAAGTATCATCAGTCGTCTATTTGATTTTATAATAAATGTAAAACTAATGAAAATCTTTTTTCGAAAGGTCCGGTCGAAGTTTTTTTGAGTATTTGCTTTAATTTAAATAATCTGTTTTTCTTCAAACGCCTCAATTCTTTGCAGGTATTCTTTTTCCTTTCTTTGCATTTCTTCCATATTTTGCCTCATCTCCTCTTCCTGTGTCCTGAGTTGCTCGGTTTGTAATTGTGATTGCTGCAACAATTTTTTAGTTTGAATATTCAAAGTAGAGGTAGCAACAAAGGATGAAATATTTGCTCCAAGTTGTGTCAGAAAATCAATTTGATATGCTTCCAATTCGTGAAATAATGCAAATTCCATTACTCCGTCAATCCTGTTTTCCTCCATAATGGGTACAATGACGACAAACGTTGGAACAGCCTCACCGAGCCCGGAAGTAATTTTTAAGTATTCTGCCGGAACTTCTTTTAGTATGATGTATTCTTTTTCCAGAAAACACTGGCCGATAAGTCCCTGTCCTATTTCGACTTGCTTTGTCATGAATTTCTGGCGTTCATAAGCATAGCAGGCTTCGAGATTTAAATACTTTTTGTTAACATCTTCCTCCTTCAATAAATAAATACAACCCTGGTTTGCCTGAATATATTTAACGATGGCGGCAATTAATTTGCCAAATATTTCCTGGTCATTCGATCGGTGTAGTAAGTCCCCAATCTTTGCAATTCCATTTGAAATCCAATTCTGTTTTTCTTCGATCAGTCGGGAAGCTTTTATTTCTTCCAGGTTGGCCTGAAGTTCAGATTGTTGCTGCTCCATTTCAGCATTCTTCTCATTGATATCACTCATCAATATTTCATTTTCTTTTTCAGAGGAAAAATTTTTGTGCTGCATGAAAAGCAAGCACAGTATTAAAATCATTACGCCAAAAGCGGAGGAAATCATGCTCATCCATACACTTCTGAATAGGCTGCTGTCCAATTCAATACTAAGTGCCTCATTCGCCCATGACTGAGTAAATAACAATAAATAGCAGGCAATCAATGAAATAATCAGAAGCGATTTCTCTCTGTAATCAATTAGTACCCACGGAATTACAGTAAGCGAAAATTCAATTAGATACATAGAGGTGATATAATCTTCGCCTGGCTGAACAAGGAAAGCATGGTATAGATAAGCTAAAAGAATTAAAAGTGTTGATAGAATAAATCTGGAAACATTATATAATTCCAGGTAATTAAGTGCAATGGCAGTAAAAGAGAGGAGTATGCAAAAAACAGGATAAATGGTCAGCGGAGGGTAAAAGATGATCGAGAAAATTGCATAAAAAAGTCCAACAATGGCCATCAATAGGGCCACCTGATTTGATATCCTGATTTTATTTTTCAGATATGGTTTAATATTGTCAGAAACTCCGGCATTTAATAATATATTCATTCTCACCTTATTT
Organism: Bacteroidota bacterium; assembly: GCA_024280115.1. GTDB lineage: Bacteria > Bacteroidota > Bacteroidia > Cytophagales > Cyclobacteriaceae > JAAUQL01. The sequence continues at coordinate 24,955 of JAJRQT010000063.1, forward strand.
TAACTGATAAAAAAATACTTTAAAAATCTACCTTTTCAACAGACTTTAAAGAGGCCAACTCGTGTTCCAATTTTTCAATTTGCTCTACGTATTCACTTTCCTTTCTATGAATTTCTTCCTGCGTAGCCTGCATTTCCTCCATATTTTGTCTCATCTCCTCCTCTTGCGCACGCAATTCTTCCGATTGTTGTTGAGATTGTTCCAGCAAATGTTTGGTTTTCAAATTTATACGGCTACTGGCAATGAATGAAGCGAGTGTTTCTCCAAATTTTTCAATAAATTCTATTTCGTAATCCTTTAACTCTTTGAACGAGGCCAGTTCAATTACGCCTTCTACATTTTCGTCATGAACCAGGGGGACAATAAGAATACATTTTGGATTAGAATCCCCAAGACCGGAGGTGATGTTGATATACGACTCCGGAACTTCTTTCAGATAAATTCTCTCTTTCTCAAGAAAACACTGCCCTACCAATCCCTGCCCAGGTTCTATTTTTTTATTTAAAAATTTATTCCTGTCAAATGCATAGCACGATTTTAACTCGATGAATTTTTCATATTGTTCGTCTTCCTCAATTGTATAAATACCCGCCTGATTGATTTTCATAATATTTACAATGGAAGAAACGAGTCTTTGGAACAATTGCTCATTCATATCTCCGCGAAGCAATTCTCCAATTTCTGAAATTCCTTTGGCTATCCAGCTCCTTTTATCTTCAGCTTCTGTAGAGATTTTATTTTCTTCCGGAGTTTTTTTCAGCTGTATTTGCTGCGCTTCCATTTCTGTATTTCTATCCTGAATATCATGTAAGAGTTTTTTAATATTTTTCTCAGAATTTAAATTTTTCGCTTGCAGTAGATACATGCAATACAATAATGCAGCAATGGAAAAAAAATAGGTCGGAATGGTAAAAATATTCTCCCGGAACATTTCACTGCTCATTTCTGTATTGAGATACTCATTGAGCCACGGTTGAAATATGAATATTAAAAAGGTAATTGATAATGCGGATATCAATAGCAATCTTTCGCGTACATCAATATAAATCCATGGCAGCATTGCAACAACAAACTGGCCAATATATATTGGAACTATCAGTGACTCCCCAGGTTGCACAATATATGCATGGTAAACAGCAACATCCAGGCTTATAACAAGATTTAAAATAAACCTTGATACATCCACAAGTTGCAAGTAATTCAGAAATAAAATAGCAGCACTTCCAAAAAATAGAAAAATGCAAATATCGATAAGTTGTGGTGCTAAATAAGCAGATATCGCACCATATATTACGCCGGTCATTAAGAAAATGAAGGCAATAACATTAGAGATTCTTACAGCGGCAATTTTATAATCCGTCTTTAGCTCCTGAGTACCCAGGTTATGAATTTTATTAAATAATGGTATCATTCGGAATGGTTTAAATAAAAAGTAATTTATTGCAGGTCAGCCGGTCTGGGAACTAATAGATCTAAATTAGATTAAAACGAGACGAGAAAATTGCTAAACTGCCTGATAATCATACCTGTATGATTCAAATAGGATTTTAAAATGAATTACCATTTTGATGGGCATAATAATCATTAAATGATGCATTCAACGGGTATCTGAAATTGATGAAATCGCTTAAACGGGTTCGCAAAAAATAATAGAATAACAAGGAAAATCACCAGCTCAAAACCGGGGTTTAGGTTTTTACTGAATTAAATACGTGATTTTCCCGTTGTACCCTCTTTATAAAATACTATCTAGTTCTTTCACATAAATATTGTCCAATTCCGTGACCATTACTTTCATCACCTTCGAGTAAGGAGCCCAATGATCTTCTTTAATTGGATTGGCAGATGGAGGATCAATTTTAAGCGGATCGACTGCTTTGCCATTTTTCCAGAACCTGAAATCAAGATGCGGACCTGTAGCGAGTCCGGTACTTCCAACGTACCCTATCACCTGTCCCTGGGTCACTTTCACACCTCTTTTTATTCCTTTTCCATAACGTGAAAGATGCAGATATCCGGTGGTATAATTTCCATTATGCTTTACCTTTACAGAGTTTCCGCCTCCCCCTTTATATGCGGCCATAATTACTGTGCCATCTCCAACTGCCACCACAGGTGTACCTCTGGGAGCAGCATAATCTACTCCTGTATGTGGTCTCCTTATTTTAAGTACAGGGTGCAGCCTGCTGCGACTGAATCTTGAACTAATTCTTGAAAATCGTAAAGGCGCTTTTAAAAATGTTTTTCTTAGGCTTTTTCCTTCTTCATCAAAATATTCATTTCCCTCTCCCTGATCATATTGTACAGCATAGTGCGGTTTACCTTCATGCCGGAACCATGAACCTATAATCTTCCCCATGCTGGCATCCTGGCCATTGACTTCAAACCGTTCATAGATGACCTTGAATGCGTCTCCTTTTTGTAAACCAAAAAAATCAATTTCCCATGCATATACATCTGCCAATTCATTTACAAGCATCGGAGAACCCCCGGCCTCCAAAATGCTGTTGTAAAGCGATGTTTCTATGATGCCAATAGCTACTTCCCTGATGGTATCCACTTTATTTTTACCTACATAAACCTTTACATTATCATCAAATTTTAGCATCATAAAATCTATGGGATTTGGATGATAAATAAATGCTTTGGCGGTTTTTAAAGAGTCATTTTCATGTATTATGGTGTAGGGTTTTCTGGATTGCAACCTGCGGACATTGAAAGAATCTCTTGGTAAATTACCGATTTCTGCCATGGTTTGCGGCGAAATATTATACCTTGAAAGTATTTCTGAAAGGTTCTCATTTCTTTTTATTACCCCCTCCTCAACTGTCATCGAATCTACAATGATACCGTAGAGAATTTTTGGAGGTGGAGGCGCTTTAAATTCACTGGAATCTACCTCCACAACATCCGGTTCTATATATTTTGCCATTCTCTGGCTAACATTGGCAATTATAAAATAGGCGACAACCAACCCTGCAATCACACTTCCCGCTACTATAAAAGTTTTTTTCATCAATGAGATTTCTTTTACTTGATTTTCAATTATGTTGGTGTTTGACAAATTACTAACGGCAAAATTACATTAATAGTCATTTTCATTTGTAATTTTGGACACCAAACTTAAATAGGATGCAATACCCTTCGAAACTCATAGAAGATGCAGTGAATGAAATTTCCAAACTTCCCGGAATTGGAAAGAAGACAGCTTTGAGACTGGCGCTGCATTTATTGAAGCAGGATGAAGGTACTACCGAAAGTCTGAGCAGTGCACTAGTCAACCTGAGGCAGCAGACAAAATACTGCAGGATCTGCCACATCATTTCCGATTCTGAAGATTGTACTTGTGAGTCAATACGAAAAGACTCATCGTTACTTTGTGTCGTTGAGGATACACCGGATGTAATTGCAATTCAAAACACTTCTCAGTTTTATGGCTATTTTCATGTTTTGGGTGGAATAATATCACCAATTGAAGGAATAGGACCTGGAGAACTAAATATTGACAGTTTAGTAGAAAGGGTGCGAAAATCTGAGGGGGTTATTAAAGAAGTCATCCTCGCGCTTAGTCCGACAATGGAAGGAGACACGACTTCTTTTTATATTGCAAAAAAATTGAAATCTTTTGATATTAAGATTACCACAATAGCACGGGGAGTTCCTATTGGTGGAGAGTTGGAATATACAGATGAAGTTACTTTGGGCAGAAGCATCGTTCAAAGACTTGTTTTTGATATAACAACCGACTAGTAAATACGTTTTTTAACAAAATGAGGCAAAGAGGTTTGAGAGTATTTATTTTTTTATTGGTATTGATGATGGGTATAATTGCGGCGAATACATCATTCGCTCAATATGAAGAATATGAAAGAGGTCAGCAACTCAAATATCTCGATTTGGGCATTAAGCAATACGAAAATGGTAGGTACGAAGAAGCGGATAAATCCTTTCGGCAAGTGCTTGAAAACGTAAATGTATTGCCGGCTGAAATTTGCTTCTATTTTGGCGCCAATTCTTTTTATCTTGAAAAGTATAAGCAGAGTATTAACTGGCTCAACAAATACATGGCTTTAAAGGGCACTTCAGGACAGTATTTTGAGGAGTGTACCGGGTTTCTTGAAAAGGCCGAAGAAAAATATTTAATGGCATCAGCTTCTAACGAAGATGATGTATATGAACCCGGAGAAGAGGTAGATTATACTGTAATGCCAAAGGTCGATTGTGGTCCATCAGGCAAAGTAATCTGTCCCGTATGCAAAGGTCAAACTGTGATAATAAAAAGAACGGCTATGGGGCTTACATACAAAACCTGCCCATATTCAGATGAACATGGCAATCTGACCTGTGATGAATACAACTTGTTGCTTCAGGGCAAACTTAAACCAAGAAGTGACTTGTAATCAGATGATGGGCATTAGATCCCATCGGCGTTTCTGCATTTCGCACTAATAGAAGCATGTTTTCAAATATTTCTAATTAATACAAAAATTGAAGCGCATTCACCTTTTTGAATTTGAAGATTTGAGTTGGTTTCCAGATTCACTGAGGAAATCCATGACAAGGTTGATGGTAGTGATGCATAAACTACTTGGAACCCGTGAGGTCCTGGCGGGTTTGGTGAATAAAGGTCTTAAAAAATCGGAGAGCGATACCATCGTTGATTTATGCTCTGGTAGTGGTGGACCGATGCCGGAAGTTTTGGATATTTTAACAGAAAAATATGGGATTGATCAAGCGAAACTTGTAATGACAGATCTGTATCCAAATATAGAATTTGCCAACACCATCAACAATGAAGAGAATACCAAAATATCTTATCTGACCAAACCTATTGACGCTACAAATATGGAGGCTGATAAAATAGGATTGAGGACTATGGTGAGCAGCTCGCATCACATGAAACCAGATATTGCCAGGGAAATATTGAAGAATGCCAAAGATTCCAGGCAAACGATTTGCATATTTGAGATCAGTGACAACAGCTACCCTGCCTGGCTGTGGTGGATCGCCATACCAATAAATATAATAACTGCTTTGGTCATCACACCCTTTGTGAAACCACTAACATTCCAACAATTATTATTTACCTATCTCATCCCGGTTTTACCAATTTGTTTTGCCTGGGATGGCGCAGTTTCCAATGCGCGTACCTATACTCTGAATGATTTGGATATACTCCTCAATGGGCTTGAAGTCAGTGATTATGTATGGGAGAAGGGAATAATAAAAGGGAAGTCGAAGATGCTCTATCTACTTGGTATGCCAAAAATTTAGAAATTAAAAAACACCCTGTCACCTAATTGTAAGGTGTGTTTTGAGTTAGTTGTTTCGGAATTGGTTATTTTCCGATCATTTGATCCTTTAAAGAATATTGAATAGCGAGCACATCATTTTTGGTTTGCTCATCTTTATTATGTCTGTCTAAAACAGTCATGATGTCATCAATAACATTCATATATTCTGTGGGATTTATGTTCATTCCCCGGTGAGTCGTGGTCATATCTCTACCTTCATAAGCCTGAGGCCCACCGGAGCCAGCGCAAAAAAAGTTGACAGTGTGTCTTTTAACCTGTGCCAGGTATTCAGGTCTGTCCTTATAGGGTAAAAATCGAGCGCTTACAGCAGGGTTATTCATATGTTCCTCTACCACCTCATCAACAATTGCTGTTATTTCATCTTCTCCTCCAAATCGCTCGTAAAGAGTTGCAATATTTTCAGTTACTGTTTCCATTGTTTAAATAATTAGAATTTTTGTAGTGATTACATTCTTCAATATTAGAAAAATATAATATTGTGCTCTACAACATTTGATTCAATTGATAGCACATTTAGTCCAAACAGGATGGACAAACTATGTTAAGGTACCTGTAATTTGTGAGGGTAAGATGCCGAATCTTTTTTGAAAGCACTTAGAAAAGTATGAAGGGCTGCTAAAACCGGTTTCGAATGCAATTTCTGCAATATTCCCTTTCTGTTTCGACAATAGCTTTAATGCTTTTTTTAATCTGAAATCTTTAATGAATTCATTTGGGGAAAGGCCGGTTATTGCTAAGATTTTTCTGTACAATTGCGATCTGCTAAAACCAATCTGCTTCCCAAATTTTCCTACATCAAAACCGGGTTCATTCCAGATTTTTTCGGTATTGTCCATCAAAAGGGTCAGGAAATGCTCTTCAGATGGGCTGAAAGCTTGAATTGTAGATTCTTTTCTTAAGTCAATTAATTTTTCATCATTGTAAAAATCCAGCACCTGCGAGGAAACAGCGACTTTGCCATGCTGAGTCACATCACACAATCGTCTGGCTAATTGAACAGTTTCGCCAAAAAATTCATTTTCCTCCGTCACGGGTATGCCGGCACTTAAACCAATGTTGATCTGCATATTTATATTGGAAGCAGTTTCATTGGATAAATTGACGTTCTTCTGAATTTCGAGGGCGCACTTTACCGCATTAGATATGGAGGTAAACGAAATAATATATCCAGTACCGGTTTGTTTCACCTCGCGGCCTTCAAACAGTTTTAAAGCATTATTGATGATATTACTTTGAGTGTTAATAATGTTGGAAAACCCTTCATCTTCGAAAGTTGATTTTAGTAATTCAAAATCCACCATACAAGTGTGCATAATGGTTCGGAATGCGGGTTCTTCAATGATAGGAAGGTCTGAATTTTCGAATAATTGTGCAGGCTGAGGGTCTTCAATTCTACCCAAAAAGGCGTTCACCACATTTTTATCTACTTCAATGATTTTATTAGGTATTAGACCATGTGCATGATCATGCATTTCTTTTACACAGTTTTCGTCCGGTGCCTCAATCAAACAAAAAGCAGTGCCCCTGTCTTTATCAAACCAATAGGTGAGGCCTTTACATTTAAAATCATCCTGAATATTCAGGTCTTCTCTATGGGCTTCTGCAACGTTAATAGCTGTGACGCTTTTGAGATCGTGACGATCCATGTAAATAGGCATGTCATGTATTTTATTTAACAAAATGTAAACTATAAAGAAAACCACAAAATTGAATCAATGTTCATTGATTTACCAAAACTTTGTAATATTGAGACATATGCAATAAGCGCCTGATGAAACATCTAATATTTTATATATTAATTTGTTACACAACTTCCATTCACTTTGAAACGCAAGCAAATTACGTTCGAAATCCATGTGTTCGATTTTCGTGCGATCATGGCGCGCTTGTACGCGGAGATATTTCTGAAAAAAAGATGTCAATTGTATTTACAGGAGGAGATTTTGCCGATGGAGGTGAGCATATTCTAAATATACTAAAAGATCAAGAAGTAAAAGGGTCTTTCTTTTTTACCGGCGATTTTTATAGAAATCCCGGGTTTAAATCCATTATTCTCAAGCTGTATGAAGATGGGCATTACCTGGGAGCGCATTCAGATAAGCACCTGCTGTATTGTGACTGGAATAAAAGAGACAAACTTTTAGTAAACAAAGAAGAGTTTGTTATTGATTTAAAAAACAATTACAAAGAGATGGAGAAATATGGCATAGAAACCAGAGATGCTCATTTCTTTTTACCCCCTTTCGAATGGTACAATGACAGCATTAGCAAATGGACATCTGAATTAGGTCTGCAATTGATAAATTACACCAGTGGGACAAAATCGAATGCTGACTATACAACCCCTGACATGAACCAATACATTTCCAGTGAGGAAATCTACCAAAGCATCGTAAAATATGAGGCAGAAAACCCTTATGGGCTGAATGGTTTTATTCTACTTATACATATTGGTACAGCTCCTGAACGCGTAGATAAGTTTTATAATCGGTTAGATGAATTATTACTTTGGCTAAAATCTAATCACTATGAACTAAAAAGGGTCGATGAACTTTTGAATCCATAAATGATCAAAATATCTACAGAACCTACTAAGAGAACGATATACCTGACCATGCTAAATATCATTTTAGCATTATCTCATTTTAGCATTTGTACATCTCCTGTAATATATGAGCAGAACAAAATTGGAGATACTCTAATGCCTGTTTACGCTTCCCAATCCTGTTGCCTCAAAAGAAACATCATCGGGATCGCCATAATAGTCAACAGACCCAATACCGTTCGCTTCACCCTTGAGCTTGTCGCTTGCATAGACCGCAACGCTCCCAATACCGTTTGACTCTACGATGGTATATTTGCTGTACAGATCCCGAGCCTCATAATTTCCAATTCCTGAAAAATCCACTTTGTGATAATCGGTCTCTCCCTGTATCTCAAAATTACCAACACCCGATATTTCTGCTATTATTTTTGCGGCCTTCACATCTAATTCCACATTTCCGGCGCCTTCAAATTCCAGCTTCAGGTTGTCGGCTTTTATTTGATTTTCACATTGCAAATCAACTGCGCCTTCAATCTCCAGCTTTGTGAGATCGCGAAATTGAATATAAACTTCAATAGCCCGGGTCTTTTTATAATTTTTCCCATCCAGTTCTATTTCCAGGTATCCTCCGGAGGACGAAACATCCAGTTTATCAAAATAGGATTCCTTTGCCCTTATGGTTAATCCGCATTCATCTGATTGTTTGAGATGCACTTCATATGGACCTTTCAAATAAATTTTGGTAAAGTCATCGATATTATAAGTTTTTTCAATTTTGTCATCAGCAAAAGCCGAAAAACTCAAAAGAATAAGGATGAAAGCCAGTGTTTGTGTTAGAATGTTCTTTTTCATAATTAAATCATTTTAAGTTATTTTGGTTGGCGTTTATTATTAGAAGCCAAAACAGTGTTATTAGTTATTTTACGATTATAAATAGAATGGGTATGTGTTTATATTTTTCAAAATCTATAAATAATTTTGTTTTGTTTAATTGCTTTCTGAATTAGTAAAAACATAAACAATCCAATCAAACCCCCAATGAGGGTTCCATAAATATCTTGTATATCAAAAACTCCTTTAGGAAGAAAGGGTTGCAATATCTCATATATAATATACCCAACAGTAAAAAACAAGATCAGTCGTATCCCTTTTTCTTTTGCTGAATTAAGTACAGCCAGTCCCAAAAAAATCTGAACGATTATTCCACCTGAATTACCTATGGAGTCAGCGATGCCAAAATCATCTATTTTGTTTTCATAAATAAATGGACGATACAGAAATCTACCGATCTCCGTAAAACCAAATGATATTAAAAACATCACGAAATACACAATGCGACGCGTATCAATTGTTTTTAAATTCTCTTCATCGATAAAAAATTTATTTAGCGACATATTCCTTTTTGCTAAGAAATTCTTTCATTTCACCATGTCTCTTGTTTTGTTTAATAGCGAGCACAATTACCTGAAATGCAAGAGGGACAAGAATGATTATGATTATCTGAATACCTATCACAATAATCTCCTTTCGTTTAAATTATTGTTAGAAAATAAATTCTTTAACTATTCCGAAAACAACAAAATATATGCCATCACCACTAATATCATTTATGGGGTCTTTTACAAAAATGTGTGTATCAAAACCGTACACCTGTTTGACCGATTTGTTATATGATTAAATCTTAAAAGGGAAAGATAATAAAAGAAATATTCCAATATTCTTCTTTCGCTATAGGTCGGGACTGAAGAGACTGCGGGAGTCCGTTTTTCATCATTTCTTCATCAATAAAAAGAACTAAATTATCTGATAGGTTGTATTAATTTCAGCCGATAAATATATTTCTATTATTTTTGCAAAAATTTTATCAATATGTTCGACAATTTAAGTAATAAGTTAGACCTGGCCTTCAAGACATTAAAAGGGCAGGGCAGTATAACGGAGATCAATGTAGCCAAGACAGTTAAAGAAATCCGTAAGGCTTTAATTGATGCGGATGTAAATTACAAGGTTGCCAAAGAAGTTACCGACAAGATCAAAGAAGATGCGCTCGGGAAAAACGTGCTTTTATCAGTATCTCCCGGTCAATTGTTGGTAAAGATCACCGAGGAAAAGCTTGCGGAGCTCATGGGTGGGACCAAAGTTGATATAGATGTAAAGGGCGATCCTGCTGTGGTTCTGATCTCTGGTCTTCAGGGTTCTGGTAAAACAACGTTTACCGGCAAGCTTGCCAGTCTATTAAAAAAGCAAGGGAGACAAGTCATGCTGGCCGCTTGTGACATTTATCGTCCGGCTGCGATTGAGCAATTGAAAGTATTGGGCGAACAAATAGATGTAGAAGTCTATGCTGAACCGGAAAATAAAGATGCCGTAAATATTGCAGAAAATGCCATCGCCCATGCCAAATCAAATGGGAAAAAAATCCTTATCGTAGATACCGCCGGTCGATTAGCAGTGGATGAGGAGATGATGAACGAAATTGCCGCTCTTAAAGATGCCCTAAATCCTACCGAAACTTTGTTTGTCGTGGATTCTATGACAGGTCAGGATGCGGTAAATACAGCTAAAACTTTCAATGAACGCCTGAATTTTGACGGCGTAGTCCTTACCAAACTTGATGGTGATGCCCGTGGCGGAGCTGCACTTTCTATTAGGAATGTCGTTGAAAAACCAATTAAATTTATAAGTACCGGGGAGAAGATGGACGCCCTGGATGTGTTCCATCCTGATCGAATGGCACAGCGAATTCTCGGTATGGGAGATGTGATCTCTCTTGTGGAGCGAGCACAGCAAAATTTTGATGAGGATGAGGCGATGCGCCTCAATAAGAAGATTCGAAAAAATCAATTCAATTTCGATGATTTCCTTTCTCAACTTGATCAGATAAAAAAAATGGGCAGTATAAAGGATCTGGTAGGAATGATTCCTGGTATGAATAAAGCTATGAAAGGACTGGATGTAGATGATGAGTCTTTTAAACCCATTGAGGCTATTATAAAATCCATGACCAAGAAGGAAAGAGCTAATCCCGACATCATTAATGGCAGCAGAAGAAAGAGGATTGCCGCCGGGAGTGGCACTAATATTCAGCAAGTAAACAGCTTAATGAAACAATTTGGAGACATGCGAAAGCTGATGAAAACCATGAATAAAATGGGCGGAGGCAAAAGAGCTCTGGCTAATATCAATCCTTTTGGGAGGTAAATTTTATCAGACCTGTCAGGTTTCAAAAACCTGTCAGGTCTATTTATTTGATTAATTTTAAATTCAAATGCTTTTCCCATCTCTAATTTACCATCTTTACAACAGAGCAAATGGTGAAGATAATCTATTCAGATCTGAAGAGAATTATAACTTTTTCCTCGATAAATATTTTAATTATATAGACCCGGTAGCAGAAACTTTTGCATTCGTTTTAATGCCAAATCATTTCCATTTAATGGTAAGAATAAGAAGTGAATCAGAAATCATAAAAAATATTATGTCTGAAAGGATTACAGAAACAGAAAAAATTATAAGTAATCAATTTAGCCGTCTATTCAATTCTTATTCAAAGGCATTTAATAAAATGTATGAACGGAATGGTAGTTTGTTTCAACGTCCATTTAAATTTAAGGAAGTTAGAAATAATTCCTATTTCACTCAGTTGATATTATATATTCATAACAATCCGGTGAAGCATGGCTTTGTTAAAAATATTTATGATTGGCCATATAGTTCTATTCACCAAATATCCAAAAATGAATCTGCTAAATTAAATTACAATGAAGTAATCGATTGGTTCGGTGATGCTGACCAATTTAAAAAAGCTCATGAAAGAATTGAATACTTTAAAAGTGTATTTGATTGAAAATAGACCTGACAGGTTTCAAAAACCGGTCTATGTGACTAAAAATTAGTATTAGGTTTTTTGAGATTTAATTCCTGAATCCAGACATTTCTGTACAATACATCATGCCCTTCTGCCTGAAGTTTTATGCCCCCCGGAGTATCCGTGATGCCTTTACCACCGTCATTTCCACCATCCAGACCTGAATTGGCACCACCCCACACCTGGTTGATTGGTATGTTTGTATGCACTTTCTGACCATTGAAATAAACTGTAACCTGAGCTTTTTCCGTTCGCTGACCATTTTCAAACCTTGCAGCGCGAAATCTAATATCATAAGCATTCCATTTTCCGGGACCTTTATAGACATGATAAGGCGATTCGGTTTCATTGATCACGGCACCCATCCCATGCTTGGTTTTGTCGCCATCCAATATTTGGATCTCGTACCTGTTTTGAAGATAAACACCACTGTTTCCCCCAGGTTTTACCACTAAAAACTCTACATGCAATCTGAAATCACGGTATTTCTTTTTAGTAACAATGTCTGCCGTTCCATATTTCCCTCCGACAGCATGAGGGTCGTTGCTGTTTACCACAGTTCCTGCATCGACAGGGTCATCTTCAATTTTCCATTTGATTGGTAGCGCAGAAGAAAATCTTGGCCCTTCCCAGTAGGTCCATTTATCATCCAGCATTTTTCGGGTTCCGTCAAAAAGGATTTCAGCCTTGCTGGGCGCTTTAGTACCTACTCCGACCTTCTCTTTTACCATGGAGATCATTCCCATGAAAAGGATAAGTATTGAAAACGAACCTGCTATGAACGTGGATTTCTTAATGAATTTTTTCATTTTGTATTTATTGAACGTTTGTGATTTATTTTAGAAAGATAAGAAAAAAACCAGATGAATGGTCATACTTAACTGTCCGAATTTATGATAATTATTCTAAAATTGCACCTTTAATCCAATTCTAAAGGATCTTCCCGGTTCATAAAACATACCTGTCTCACTCTGGTTTATGTATGGTCTGGACAAGTGTTCAAAATAGTTGGCATTGAACATATTTTTCAATGCAAAACTGATATCTAAATTTTTAACAGGTGAATAACCGGCGATTAAATCAAAAACGTTGAAGCCTGGAGTAGTTGATTCATTGAAGGATTCTGCTACTCTGTCTTGCTCTGCAACCAACCTTCCTTTGAATTCAGCCCAATATTTCTCCTTTTCATATTTGATGGAAATCAAGCCAGTCAGTGGAGGAATCTCAGCCAATGGTTCATTGAAATCAATGTTTTGCGCATGGGTGTAAAACGCACCAATCATGCCCGAAAAATCTTTTGTAATGTAATAACCCAACTCTACCTCAAAACCTGTTTGCCACGATTTATCGATGTTGACGAATCTTTTGGCATATAAGGGTTCAGTGCCGGGCATATATTTTCTCAGTATCGATTCATCGACTATGGCAGTGATATAATTTTGCATATATGAGTAAAACACATTGGTGCTCCACCAGAACTTGCCGTTTACATTTTTGAGCGTAAGGTCCAATTGGTTATTGATTTCAGATTTCAAGTTGGGGTTGCCAACATATTCATAGGCGTCCATACCGACAGTGAAATGATTGATATAGCGTTCCAGCAATTCTGCTGCACGCTGTCCCCGGCCAATAGAAAGTTGTAAAAGCCCGTTTTCACCAAAGTTGTAATTGAGACTTGAGGTAAGACTTACATTCAGTTCTGCATCGGGGTTGATATCTTCATATAGTTCTTCAAAATCCGGAGCAGGGTTATTGGCGCCTGATTTTACATAGTCAAATCTTCCGCCAATCAGCAAATCCCACTTTTCATCCAATAAGAAATTGGCTTCTGTAAATATTCCAACATCATGCAGCCAGGAATCCTGCCAGATAAGATCTGTAAATTCCTTTGGGGGGACCACCGGATTTCCATTCATTATTTTCACCAGCCTGTTTCTTACTCCGTCTTTTGCAACCGAGCGCAGATCCATTCCAATAAAAAGTATAGACTTCCTGCCTGAATTCAAACCGAATTCCAGCCGTCCGCCATAAGTGGTGGCATTCACAGGGGATTGAGCATCAACCATTTTGAAGCTTGGCCGATTTTCATTGCTCATCAGATGGTCCACATAGGAATAATAAGCCTTGGCATTGATGCTGGCCAGCTTGTCACTAATATTTCTGATTCCATAATCCAATGATAGTATGCTGCTGTTATCCTTTGGAGAATCCATGGGTAGAGATGCGTGTTTGATGTCTTTCCCAAATGATTGCCTCCAACTGAGCTGGAGCCGTTGATTCGCTGATGGATTAAAACCGATTTTTGTGGCATAATTGTAAGTTTTGAATGAACTGGGTACGGTTTCACCATCGCCGTTTTTATAGTCCTCAAAGGAAATTGCCCCTCCCTGAAGCGATATGTCATACTTTTTGCCTACCGCAGTCAGGGCGCCCCGGCCAGTTAATCCATTTCCATTTACTTCATATCCGCCTTCCAGTTCACCGTTAATTTTAAATTCATCTGATGACCCCGGTTTATTGGTAATGATATTTATCAAACCACCCATAGTTTGACCGTAGCGTACACTATATGGCCCTTTAACTAATTCTATCCGGTCAATTTCTGCCGGAGAGATTTGGGTGGAAGCGGGATCCATCCTGTTTGGACAGGCATTGGAAATATATACACCCCCATCGTAGATCAGGTTGAGTTGTTCGTATTTAAATGATCGAAAAACAGGGTCAATGGCATAACCACCTCTCTTTATCACACTAAAACCCACCTTGTCAGAAAATATATCTCCAAGGTTTTTAGGATTATTTCGCATGATGGTTTTTTGACTTATTCTTTTTTGAGAAACCGCAGGTCTGCTATCAGATGAGATGAGCACTTCATCCAGTACTTTTACGGAACTCTTGAGTTTTATATTAATTGCTTCATTTTCATTGAAATTCACCAACTCTTCATAGGGTTCATAGCCGAGATGGGTAATAATGATTTTTGCGGGGGCATTGCTGATAGTATGTAAATCAAAACCTCCGTCATCATTAGAAATGATGTACTGTTGCTGAAAAAATATAGTGGCACCGGAAATCCCGTTACCGGTTTGCTGGTCTGTCAGTTTTCCGTGAATGACGGATTTTTGAGCAAAAGTGAATGCTGAAATCAGCGTTAAAAGTATGGTATATATTGCTTTCTTCATTTCAATAAATGTTTGGTTCCTGTTTAATCATAATAAGAGATTAAGCAGAAAATGGTAAGTGAAATTCTGTTGCTGATGGATCAGAGCTGCTGGAAACAAAATTTATTTACTCCTGCAGGGATCAATAGCAAAGTTTTATGAGGATAATGTTTATAAGTAAGGATCACCCTTTTGGAGGGTGGAAAATGAAATGAAAAAAATCAAATTGATATTGGTCGGAAATATAGTGAGATCTATATTTTTCATTGTCACTGAAAATACTAAAATCAGTTTTCTCCCGGCCGATCAATTCGATCATTTTGTATGGTTGCGAAGAAATAAATTTAGCATCTGATTTTTCATTTTGCTGGTCTTCAAGTAAGTTTTCCAGGTAACAGGAAGCCCTGCATTGTGTAATCCCTTTATCCAGGTTTATGCAATACTTTTGCGTATAATCATCCCTGTTCCGGTAGAAATCAATCAATATCCACGATGGCTGAAGTACCCCAACAAGGTAAATGATTATGAAGGATATAGAAAACAGGTATTTCACAATTGAAAATTAATCAACGGGTTGTAATCTCTATATGATTAAGATCACAATTGTGAAGGTAAATATCAATAATTATCTGCTGAAATATTCAGGTTAATTTTTCAATAATTAAAATCTAAAAAGCCATTGTGTCCGTGAAATTAAAGCATAAAAGGGGGGGCTTAATAAAATATTATTAATAAAAGTTTGTTCAGCTCAATGAAGTAGGTTTTCCCGATGATAATTTTTCTATTTACTATTTAGATTTTTAGTGCAGATATGTATGAACGGAATGGGATTTTTTAAATGACCGGAAAGATTATTGGGGATTTATCTTCTTAAACCAACGACATTGAAACACCATTAGCTTTTCGAGGTTTGTTATTTCTGTTAAATTCGCAACAATATCCATAAAATTGAATTCATGGTATTACTTTCCCTTGTTATAGCTTTTGTATTTGGATTTATAATGCGACTGCTCGGATTTCCACCGATGCTCGGATTCCTGGTCGCAGGATTTATTTTGAATGCCATGGGGCTGGAAAGCAACGAGGCCCTGGAGAAAATTTCAAACCTGGGGATACTATTACTGCTATTTACCATTGGACTAAAGCTCAATTTACGAAGCCTTTTCAGAAAACATGTTTGGCTCGGAGGGTTGAGCCACATGCTGATAACAGTGATCATTTTCAGTTTTGTATTGATTGCGTTGGGTCTTGCCGGCATAAGCTATTTTGGTAATATCGATCTTAAAGTTGTAGCCCTCATTGCTTTTGCTTTTAGTTTTTCAAGTACTGTTTTTGCAGTAAAAGTGCTTGAGGAAAAGGGGGAAATGCAAAGTTTGCAGGGAAAGACAGTGATTTCAATTCTGATAATTCAGGATATCCTTGCAGTTATTTTCCTTACAATTTCCAAGGGCGATTTGCCATCTATATGGGCCGTGTTGTTGCTTGCATTTCCACTCCTTAGGAAACCCCTAATCTGGCTAATGAAAAAATCGGGCCATGGTGAAATGATGGTTCTGTATGGATTTTTACTGGCGTTGCTTGGGGCAGAACTGTTTTCCATTACAGGATTGAAAGCTGATCTGGGCGCCCTCGTTGCGGGTCTCGTTGTGGCCAACAGTGCCAAATCCGATGAATTGTCAAAGTCGCTCATGAATTTCAAGGAATTCTTTTTGGTAGCTTTCTTTCTAAGTATTGGATTGACCGGCGTACCGGAATGGTGGATGGTTGGCGTTTCGCTTGTTTTCGTCTTACTTATTCCACTGAAGGGATTTCTATATTTTTGGATCTTAACAAGATTTGGTATTCGTTCGCGTACCTCCTTTCTTATTTCACTAAACCTTTCCAACTACAGTGAATTTGCCCTGATAGTCGGCGCTATGGCCGTTTCAGAAAATATTTTGAGTAGTGAATGGCTTTTGATAATTGCAATTACACTCACATTATCTTTTTTAATATCCTCACCAATGAACTCTTATTTGTATTATTCTTTATTTGAGAAATATTTAAAAAGATTTGAAAGAAAGAAACGGTTGGCGGACGACAGGCCCATTAAAACCAATGGCGCTGAGATTTTAATTTTTGGAATGTGAACAGTTGGTACTATGACCTATGATTTCATGGCAGCAAAATTTGGAAAAAAGGTGCTGGGTCTCGATGCGGATTATAATGTTGTAATAGCTCATAAACAGCTTCGCAGAGAAGTAATTCTAGGAGATGTTACAGATTCCGGGTTTTGGGAAAACCTCGAGCAGGGAAATATAACTCTTGTGATCCTTACCATAACGAATCATTCAGTAAATAGATTTGCTGTTACCAGGTTAAAGCAAAGTCATTTTGGTGGAAAAATTGCAGCAGTCGGACATTATGAAGATGAAATCAAAGAGCTTCGGGAGCTTGGTGCGAATTCAGTTTTTAATCTTTATGAGGAGGCCGGAACAGGTTTTGCCGAACATGTATGCAAAGTGATGAAGGGTGATGGCAAGTTTAACAAATCTTAGAATGGGTTAATTAATAGGGAGGAAAATGATTTCATTAGGTTGCACCATTTATATAAACCGAAAAATCTTATTTCAACAATTCTACCGCAGAAATTCCCGAATCTACTGCTTCGAACAAAAGTGGTAATCTCCCATTGTCCACACCGGCATAGGCCAGGTTCTTATTTGATCTGAGTTTATTTCCATCCATAAATAAATAACCAGGCTTTGGTATTGGCATTGCATGTCCCATTTGTTTGATGATAACTTTCGCAATGTATTTTTTCAACGATTTATCAAAATACTTTTCCAGATGATTTAGGGTTTGCTCTACAAATACTTGCTTTCGCTCTCCGATCAACGACATCATTTCTCTCTCTTCGGATTTAAAGCAAAAATACACCGTGAATACACGCTTAGCTTCATCAGTTGAAAACTGTGCTTGTGAATCCACAAAGCCAAGCAAAGACTTATCTTCTGAAATGATTTCATTTTGCCAGAAAGCCTGCCTGTCGGATAGGTAGGCGGTGTTTTCCCATGAACTGTTCAAGACGAAATTGACCACCACCCATGGGGCATATTCGGTTTTCTGAAAAATTGGATAATCTTTAGCAAAAATATATTTCAAGGCATGTTTGTGACCTGCATAAATAATTTTTTTGCAACTCACCAGCGCAATTGTTTTCTCTGCTGCATTCACTACTTCCACTTCAAAACCATCAACTTCCTCCCGAATTGATTTCACCAAATGAGCGGTAGCTATTCTATCTTTGGGAAGATTATCATATATTTTTTTTATAAAATAATAGTTGCCTTCCGGAGGTGAAAATAGCTCAACAGGTTTGGTATAATATGGCCTGCATGCAAAATAATGAATCCCGGCCAGCGCAGAAACTGTGTTCGCTCCGGCGCCATAATCATCTTTCATATGGTAATCCAGACCTTCTATAAATTCCTCAGATATTGAGAATTTTTGCTGTAGCCATTGGAGAAAAGATACATTATTTAACTTTCTAAAGTCTTCATCAATCAGTCTTGTTGGCATGGGCATTTTACCGGAATATGATTTCATCAATTCTACAAATGCTACTTTCTCAGCCCCATCGGGTAAAACATCATGCCTGAACTCACCATAAGCAAAAGTCTGGCTTTCCTTGTTTTTGGAGATTAGATATTTTTTATCATTAAACTTCCAGGAATCAGAAAATTGATCGTATTGAATAATGCCCAATTCCTCCAGCAATTGCAGAGCTTCTTTTCCATAATTTGAAGGATAGGACAAGTCGTAATGCGCCCCGTGACATAATGGTGTATTTCCATGAACTCCGCCTGAAGAGCTGCCCCCAAGAATATCGGAAAGCTCAAATAACCGGAAATCCTGATCTCTGAGTTTGAAAGCAGCGCTCATCCCTGCAATCCCTCCGCCAACGATCAGGTATTCAGTTTGCAGCTTATGAGTTATGGGATATTTAAGACTTTCAAGAGCCAGGTGCCCCACGGACATATCATTTTTAAATTCTATATCGAAATTTTCGGATACTTCACACCCTTCGACAAGCAATGCTGCAAGGCTTAACGAGCTGATATGTATGAAGTCTCTTCGTTTCATTTATTTGGTAATTATCAACATTTGTGGGTACGAGACAATCTTTCTCTTTATAGCAAACAGATTGCTTTGTCGTACCTCCTCGAAATGACGGATATAAGGGGACTCACTTTTCCGCGATTTTAAATTTTACACCAGATAAATGTTGTCGTCATTGCGAGGCACGAAGCAATCTCCAGCCTTTATCAGATACCTTACCAGGTAGATAGAATTTCCTTAAACAAATCATTCCACTCTTTATTGATAGATTCAATTAGTTCTATTTTCATTTTTCTTGAACCAGCTTTAATTTGTTTCTCCCTTGTGATTGCTTCTTCAATTGAATGAAATCCCTAGTAATATAATACCAGTTTTGTGATATTGTATTTTGAGGTAAAGCTATTTGGGTAAATTTTTTGGCTATGCTCCACAACTCTGCTAATCAAATCCGAAGTCACACCTGTGTATAAAGTCGTATTATTTTTATTTGTTAAAATATAAACAGCACCTCCCTTAATCATCATATGTTAATTTTATAGGAATTCAATTTTTACAGATTTTACCGTCATTACGAGGAACGAAGTAATCTGTATCTTCGTAGCAAACAGATTGCTTTGTCGTACCTCCTCGCAATGACGGATATAATGTAATGGAAAAGTATCACTTCAAATTCCAGTTGCCTTTCAAATAATACTGATAAACCAATGGATGCTCAAGCGAATTGATATCCAAATTCAGTGTATCATAATAGGTCTTCCCAAAAGCGGAAATCAAACTGGCTGCTTCATTGTTAAACCAACTGGTTTCAACTGTTAATTCCCTTTGCTCCACCAGTCTTTTTCCCATTTCGTCAGATTCCAGATCCAGGGAACAAATATACCACCCCCATTCACCCAATGTCAGAATTTGGTTGTGAATTGGCAAGATATGAAAGCCCGCTTCATCAATTGTATGACCAATTGTATAATATGCTTCTGTTGCAAAAAGTGGGCTACCGGCCTGGGTGATCATGATGCCTTCTTTATTTAGAATATTTTGAATTATATTATAAAATTCAATCGTATAATATCGGTTGGTCTCGATGCTTCTGGGGTCCGGGAGATCTATGAAAATAGCATCATATCTTTCCTTAGTTTCAGAAATATATTGTAGCAGATCTTTATGGATAATATGAACTTTATCATGCTCATATGAATGCTGATTCATGCTGACGTAATATTGATTTTCCTCTCCCAGCTTTCGAAGCAGGGTGTCATAGCTGATCACATCAATTCGTTGTAAGTCGTTGTGTTTCAGCGCTTCCCGGAGCAGACACCCGTTTTCTCCGCCTATTACCAGGATTTTCTCCACATTACCAGCAATCTTAAAAATACTATGGGTCATGGGTTCGTAATATAAATATTCATCAATAGAGCTGAGGTTCTTCAGCTTATCGATAAAATACCAATAATCCTCGTGCCATTGCGTGATGACCAGTTTGTGATATTGCGTTGCTGCTGTAAAAAGTATTTTATCCTCATAATCAGCTTGTTCCTCATAGTAAATAATTGGCGTGTAAAATTGCCAAAAAGCCATGATTACTAAAATAATCGTTCCGGATATGGATACTTTTATAATTTTATTTAATGTAGTTGTTATTAAATTAAACCCCGTGACTATCAATGCCAACCCAACAATGATAAATTGCAAAATTTCAGGAGAAAAGAAAAAACCGATTACATATCCCGCTAAAAAAAGAGGGAATCTCCAGACAATTTTAAGTGATTGACCTGACGCTAAGAAAGTACTGGAAATGGTTAATAGTAATATTCCACCAACTGCAAAGCCACTGATATAAAATGTATATGGCCGAATCTGATAAATAAATTGTGCCCCCAAAATACAAATCACAAAAAATATAATAATGGCAACGGCCTTATAATTATTGAATTTATTTCCTGTTCTGCTCCGAAAAATGTGGCTTAAAAAGTAAACCATGAATACAGAGACAAGAATCACCGTATTGTGAAGAATTGCCTTTTGTTTGAAATAAATGAGGAGGGTCGATAAAAATGCTATAGTCAGTCCCGGGAGCAGGTTGATTATTACATTCGCAAAAAGTTGATAATTCCAGTTAAGTTTAGAAGATTGATGCATATACAATTACTCAATCACACGTCCTTCTTCAACTCCAAAGGTGGATACAAGTTCCTTTTTATAGCTTCCGCTACACATCAAAACCAGGTAATCATTTACCTGAATCGTCTCATCTTCAGGTGGATTGGTGAGAAGATTCCATGAGTTATTGAATTTTCTACTCAATCCGACCAAGATGGAATTATGCACTTTTTTCATGTCAATAAATACTTCGAGATAGTTTTTACCAACATATTGATTGCTTTCCTTCACACGGTATTCCTGCATGTCATAATCATCCAAACCACGCGACGAGCTGATAAGATCATAGTTAAGGTTGGCCACATCCGGCTCAAATATATAACTGGCGACCATTTTGGAAGCGATCTCATTTTTAGCAATGGCATAGGTCACTCCTGCAGATTTGAAGGTATCCTTTAATTTGGAATTTTCTATCGAGACTACAATCTGTGGTTTTGGGTACCGTTTTTTAAAATCCAATACATATAACAACACTTGTGCATCATCCGGAATACTGATGAAAACAGCAGCAGCCTGGGAAACATTGGCTTTTTCCAAGGAGTCCAGATTGTTGTAATCAGCGAAGAGCACAAAGGTGTTCTCTTTTCCAAATTGCGCATAGATCAGGTCGATTACATCTTTTTTTGCCGTGACAAAAGCGATTTTCTTTGATGTGTGATAAATCTCCTCCGCCACCATCCGACTAAATTCATTCCAGCCGATAAAGATGATGTGTTCCTGAAATTGTGTACCGCGAAATCCCAGCTTTTTTTCTTCCATCATGGTAATATATTTACTTGAAAGTGTACTGATTAAATAGCCCAAAACACCCAAACTCCCGAAAACAAAAATATAACCGATCAGTTTTCCCAATGTGGTTGTCGGATATAAATCTCCATAACCAACTGTAGTAAGCGTGATGATCATGTACCACATGGCATCGGAAAAAGATTTAATGCTCGTGTCTGGATCTTTACTCTCTACGTAAATCAATAGATAGTTGAGCATAACCACAGCAGCAATGAGGCCAATAACAGATAGAGAAAGGTTGTATTTTTTGTTGAGTTTCAAATTTCTAGTTTCTTGCCGTCAAGATAAGCACTGATTTTTAAAAAAAGAATGAAGTGTGGCGAATTGATGAATTTATTGATGAATGGCAGCTATGCACTTCCTTATAATTCTGATTAAAAGGTAATATTGTTCAATGGCTGTGAGCTAATAGCTATGAGCTGCGAGCAGAAAGGTGAAAGCTAAAAGGTGAAAAGTAAAAAGTAAAGTTCATTCCCCTGTAGGAGTTGTCTCCAACAGGAAAGATAGGTTTGTTGGTCATAAGAACAACTAGGCTTGATATTGTTACATTTAATGCATAACTATAAAAGTAAACATATTACTATATATATAGTTGTATAATTATAAAAATAGTAATATATTTGAAGCATGAAGGATTTAACCAAAGCAGAAGTACAAGTAATGCAATATCTATGGAAGCTTAAAAAAGGTTTTCTGAAAAATGTTGTAGATCAGTTTCCTGAGCCCAAACCAGCATATACAACTGTTTCGACAGTAATTCGGGTACTAGTAAAAAAGGGATTTATCGGCTTTAAAACTTATGGAAAAGTAAACGAATATTACCCAAAAGTTGGAAAACAAGCATATACAAAAGCTTTTTTTTCAGGGATATTTAATAATTTTTTTGATAAATCGGCAAGCGACTTCACGTCATTTTTTACGAACGAAGCAGGTTTGTCACTGACAGATCTGGAAGAAATGAAGCTGATCATTGAAGAACAGATACAAAAGAGAAAGGGTGGTAATGACTGATTTTTTAATATATAACCTCAAAGCAGGATTTATCCTTTCCGTTTTATATTTATTGTATGTGATGCTTTTAAGAAAAGAAACCTTTTATGGTTTTAACAGAATTTATCTTCTGGGCACACTCGTAATTTCCTTTTTACTTCCAGCTTTGAGTATTTCAATTGTCCAGCCCGTGGATTCCGTGCAGAATAATTTTGTGTATGCTGAGCAGGTATTTCTTGAAGTAAGGCAGACCTTAAATTTTGTAGAATCCGAAACAGCAAATAATGTAAATTCATTTCCTGTCTTAACCTTTTTACTTCTTATAGGAATGTCTATTGCTTCATTAAGAATTGGGTTTCAATTATTTAGTATATATATAAAAATAAGAAAACATGACATCAAAACTCAAGGAAAATACAAGTTCGTGCTTATGAATGGTCGAGCTACTACCCATTCATTTTTCAACTTTATTTTTATTCTGAAGTCAGATTTTAATAACATACGAAGTAAGGAAGTGCTGCTTCATGAACAGATTCATGCCGATAAATGGCATTCTTTGGATTTGATGATTGTTGGTTTTCTGACGATTCTACAATGGTTCAATCCTTTTATATATTTATTCAAGAGATCCCTGGCAGAAATCCACGAATTCCAAACTGATCAGGAAGTGATGAACTGTGGAGTTGAAAAATATGAATATCAACAATTATTACTTGGCGAGGCGAGATCAGCTATGTTTGCAGGGCTCACCAATAAGTTTAACCAATCCTTAATAAAAAACAGGCTTAAAATGATGAACAAAGTAAGATCAAAAAATAGGGCAGTAATTAAATATTTTATTGTAGCTCCAATATTATTCGTACTAAGTGTCGTTTTCGCTGTTTCACAAAACAGTATAGATACCTCTATCCAACGCGTCTTGTCCTATGAAAATGGAGAAATATCATTTCAATATGAGGAAAGTAACATTTCCTATGAAGCTAGTGATTCCTTGGAACTTATGGATGGTTTGGTATTTTTAAATGGTCATGCTAAAGTGGATACAAAGAACTCTTCACTCAAAGCAGAAAGAATTATCATCAATACAAATGAGCGTATGGTATATATTTTTTCTGATGATAATATTCCTTCAATTTATCCTGTTGAGAAGAAATATTTAAAATGGCCTGCCGCAGGCTTTGGCATTAGAATACATCCCATTCTAAAAACGAAAAAGATGCACAACGGTATGGATTTTCCCACTTCCAAAGGAACACCTATTATGACTACTGCAAGCGGTATAGTTAGAAAAGCTGATATTTATAAAACTGATGGTAAATTTGTAGTAGTTGATCATGGCAACAGATTTTCTACCAAATATTCTCATTTGTCCGAGTTTATCGTAGATGAAAAACAATTCGTGGAACGAGGGGATATAATAGGATATGTAGGAATTACAGGAATGTCAAAGAGCCCTCATTTACATTATGAGATTATAAAAGATGGCGATTATGTCGATCCAAAAGATTATTTAGGCGAGTCCTCAGAAAAATAAATTGAAACTGACTCATCAATAAATAAATTAGACATCTCGAGAACGATTCTATAATTCAATATTTTATTGTCTTTGTTGACAAATAATGATAAGTCCTAAATCTAAGGTAAGTGAAAAGTAAAGTTCATTGCCCCTGTTGGAGTTGTCTCCAACAGGGAAAATAATATCTCCGATATTTGTTGGCCACAAGACCCACAAGGGCTAAGGGTTAAGATGGTTGGTAGCAATAAAACTATCTATCCCAATCCCTTCACGCTTTAAAAGCCCTCAACTGGTGCGTTTGTGCAATGCGGACCATTTATCACGGCTTCTATTCCATACCTCAACATATTGAATCAAACTATATAAGTTATTTGTGAAGTTATAACCGTTAGGATAACTTTGTAAAAAAATCAATTCCTTTTCAAATCCAATAGAAATGAATCCTGGTAAACTGCACATATTGTACGAAGACAATCATTTGTTGGTAATCAATAAGCCGGCGGGACTACTGGTCCAGGGAGATTCTACTGGAGATGAAACCCTTTTGGATATTGGCAAAAAGTATATAAAAGAAAAATACAACAAACCTGGCAATGTTTTTCTCGGTGTAGTTCACCGGCTCGACAGGCCAGTTAGTGGCGTAGTACTGATGGCAAAAACATCAAAAGCCCTTGAGCGACTCAACAAGCAATTTCGAGAGCGAAAAATTTACAAAAAATATTGGGCGGTTGTAAAAAGAAAACCGAGAAAAGAAAAAGATAAACTTGTCCATTGGCTGGTTAAGAATCGTGAAAAAAACGTAGTTTCTTCTTTTAACAAACAAGTTGAAGATGGGTTAAAGGCAGAGTTGAATTATAGCGTGATGGGAAAATTGAATGACCATTATTTATTGGAGGTTAACCCGGTTACTGGCCGGCCTCACCAGATAAGAGTTCAGCTTGCTGCAATTGGTTGTCCGATCAGGGGTGATTTGAAATATGGATTTCATAAACCCAATGCCGATGCCAATATAAATCTACATGCCAGGGAAATTATTTTTATCCATCCTGTAAAGAAAGAAAAGCAGAGAATAAAAGCGCCATTGCCCGAAAATGATTTTTGGGAGCAATTTTTAACCCTTGACCGAGTTAAAATAAAAGATAAAGATATTGGTAGAATTGTTTAGCTTACACGAAAATCGAAGATATATTTAAGAAATAGACGCTCGATTTTTTAAGTTTGTATTTGTTAAAATAACACATCCTGAATGACTAATCGTTGGATTTTTAAAGATGAAATTGATGAAAATGCTATTGCACAGTTGTCGCAGGAGATCAATATAAATCCGATAATTGCCAAAATTCTTATTCAACGTAATATCACAAATTTCGACCAGGCCAGGAACTATTTTCGTCCATCACTAGATCAGTTGCACGATCCATTCCTCATGAAGGATATGGAAAAAGCAATGGGGCGCATTCAAACTGCTATGGATGCAAAGGAAAAAATATTGATCTATGGTGATTATGATGTTGATGGGACAACTTCGGTTGCGCTTGTTTATGGGTTTTTAAGGAATTTTTACAGCAATATTGATTTTTATATTCCCGACCGTTACAAAGAAGGCTATGGAATTTCCCAAGCTGGAATAGACTGGGCAGCGGAAAATAATTTTAGCTTATTGATAAGTCTCGACTGCGGTATCAAAGCTGTTGAGATGACCGATTATGCCAATACATTGAATATTGATCTTATTATTTGTGATCACCACCTTCCTGGAAAGACGCTACCAAATGCTTATGCAATTCTTGATGCAAAAATGACAGATTGCCCTTATCCATATAATGAATTGTCAGGGTGCGGTGTAGGGTTTAAATTGATCCAGGCTTTTTGCGAAAAATTCGGATATGATCCGGATCTCCTAAACGATTATATTGACCTTGTTGCTGTCAGTATCGCTGCGGATATAGTACCGATTACCGGTGAAAACCGGATTTTGGCTTATTATGGATTAAAGAAGCTCAATGAAAACCCGAGCCTTGGGTTGGAAGCATTAATTAAACTTGGAGGCATTCGCAACCAGATCAATATTTCCAGCATAGTTTTTGGTATAGGTCCACGTATAAATGCATCCGGGAGGATGGATCATGCTAAAACCGCCGTTGAGTTGTTACTTGCTGATAATTATAAAACCATCGAATCTCTTGCTGAAAGTCTTGATGTAAAAAATCTTAAGCGCAGAGATTTTGATAGCTCAATCACCTCTGAGGCTATAGAAATGATTAAGAACCAGGAAGAAAATGGAGACTTAAAATCTACCGTCTTATACAAAGACGACTGGCATAAGGGGGTGATAGGAATTGTAGCCTCAAGGTGCATTGAAAAGTATTATCGTCCAACCATCATTCTTACGGAGTCTAATGGCAAAGCCACAGGATCTGCACGTTCGGTCAGTGGTTTTGATATTTACAAAGCAATATCCGAATGTTCCGATTTATTGGAGCAATATGGAGGTCATATGTATGCCGCCGGGCTGACCATGGATATTGACAATATCACTGCCTTCCGGGAGAAGTTTGAGCGAATAGTGTCAGAAAAAATTTCAGAAGAACAACGGATACCTCTTATAGATATTGATAGTGAGATTAATCTTAAAGACATTAATTTCAAATTTTATAATGTAATGGAGCAAATGGCGCCTTTTGGCCCTGGCAATATGCAACCGGTTTTTGTCACCCATCAGTTGCACGTAACAGAAAGGCCTCGGATCCTGAAAAATCAACACCTCAAGTTTTCCGTAAAGCAAAATGATGAAGATGAAGGGATGGAGACAATAGGTTTTGGGCAGGCTAAATATTACGATTTAATTGCCAGTGGAATGCGATTTAGCATGGCATATTATATTGAAGAAAATAATTATATGGGAAATAAAACCCTTCAGTTGAGGGTTAAGGATATTAAGTTTGATTAAAGGAAATGAAGCTTAGATCTGAAGAGTTAGTAAAAATATACAAAGGCCGGAGTGTTGTCAACAACGTTTCAGTTGAAGTCAATCAAGGCGAAATTGTAGGTTTGCTGGGGCCAAACGGTGCAGGGAAAACCACTACTTTTTACATGATTGTCGGACTGATAAAACCAAATAGCGGTCGGATTTTTTTGGAAAATGAAAATATTACATCACTTCCCATGTATCGCCGGGCGAAGAGAGGAATAGGTTATTTGGCACAGGAAGCATCAGTTTTTCGAACACTTTCAGTCGAAGAAAATATATTGGCTGTTTTACAAATGACGAAACTCTCCAAGAAGGACCAAAAGAAAAAAGTGGAGTCGCTCATTGAGGAATTCGGTTTGGGGCATGTTAGAAAAAGCCAGGGAAAGCTATTGTCGGGCGGAGAAAGACGTAGAACAGAAATTGCCAGAGCCCTGGCGGTAGATCCGATGTTTGTGCTATTAGATGAGCCATTCGCCGGTGTTGACCCAATTGCCGTGGAGGAAATACAAAGTATCGTCGCAAAACTTAAGGATAAAAATATTGGCATTCTCATCACTGATCACAATGTAAATGAAACTTTATCAATTACTGACCGTGCTTACCTGATGTTTGAAGGTAAATTGCTCAAAGCGGGTACTGCAGAAGAATTGGCGGCTGATGAACAAGTGAGAAGAGTATATCTTGGGCAACATTTTGAATTAAAGAGAAAGATCTAATTTTCTGACCACATGGAGATAATCAATTCAATAATGAACTGGGTGATGAAGAAGCGCATTCACGATATTGATTTATTTCTCAAGTATCCCATAGAAGTACAAAATGAATTATTCACAAAGCTCCTAAAAACAGCAAAAAAGACAGAATTTGGTAAAGAGTATGGATTTTCAGATATAGAAACCTTCAGGGAGTTTAAACAGAGAGTTCCGTTATTTACCTACGAGAATATTTTTCCATATATAGAAAAATTGCTGAATGGCCAGCAAAATATACTTTGGCCGTCAGAGATTAAATGGTTTGCCAAGTCCTCAGGCACTACAAATTCAAAAAGTAAATTTATTCCGGTTTCTCAGGAGGCACTAACGGATTGTCATTTTAAAGGAGGGAAAGACATGTTGTCAATTTATTTCAACAATCATCCCAGCTCCAAGATGTTTACTGGAAAGGGCCTTGCTATTGGCGGCAGCCAGCAGATAAATCAGTTTGATTCCAATTCAAATTCCTACTATGGTGATGTTTCTGCAGTGATCATGTCTAATCTTCCTTTCTGGGCTCAGCTGGCTAGAACACCTACACTGGAAATCGCCCTGATGAGTGAGTGGGAAGAAAAGATTGAAAGAATGGCAAAAACAACCATTGAGGAAAATGTGACCAACATCGTTGGCATACCGACCTGGACGGTAGTTTTGCTTAAAAGAATATTGGAGATAACGGACAAGAAACACATTCATGAAGTATGGCCAAACCTTGAAGTATTTGTTCACGGCGCCGTATCTTTTGAACCCTATAAGGCGCTCTTTAAAAAGCTTGCCCCTTCACCTAATATGAAATACCTGGAAACCTACAATGCCTCGGAAGGTTTTTTTGGTATTCAGGATCAGAATAACTCCAGCGATCTGCTACTGATGCTTGACTATGGCATTTTCTATGAATTTATACCATTAGAAAATATTTATGATGAAACACCAGAAACTGTAGGACTTGAAGACGTGGAATTAAATAAAAACTATGCACTCGTCATTTCAACCAATTCAGGGCTTTGGCGATATATGATTGGAGATACTGTGAAATTTACCTGCCTGGATCCTTTTAGAATAAAGATAACCGGGCGCACAAAGCATTTCATAAATGCCTTTGGAGAGGAATTAATTATTGAAAATGCTGAAAGTGCCATTAAAAAGGCCTGTGAAAAAACCCATGCAACCATAGGAGATTATACTGCAGGACCAAGATATATTGGTGAAGGAAGTAAGGGTGGTCACGAATGGATTATTGAATTCAATGAAATACCGGAAAATCAAAATAAATTTGTGGAGGTATTGGATAAATCATTGATGGAGATCAACTCTGATTATGAGGCTAAAAGATATAAAGATATTGCATTGGAGGCGCCCGTTATACATTTTGCTGAGCCAGGAACTTTTCATAAATGGATGAAAAAAAGAGGTAAGCTCGGTGGTCAGCATAAAGTACCGAGATTATCAAATAACCGTGATTTTCTCGATGATATAATTTCTTTGATGAATGAAAATGGACTAGGCCTCAAATCAAAGTAATATTCCCAATCCATATTTCAAATCCATATTTCAAATACACAATCTTCAGGCGCTATAAATAACTAATTTATTAGTTGATTTTTATGTAGAACTAAGTTATATTTATTGAAAGATATTTTCATACTAAATAATCATAAAAATCCGGTGAAAAAATCTTCCAAACCACCATTGCCTTTTGGAATAAAAACCTTATCCCTGATTTATCCTTTATCTAAATATTTATATTTTCGATCTGTTAATTCAGTTTTTGTTGTGATACTCTTATTTCTGTTTTTCTATATGAGATTGTGCAATAACGACAGTGGAAATGAGGGAATAAAATACTTCGAAAGAGGAGAGTATAACATTGCAATGGAGTATTATAATGAATATTTAACACTTTACCCACACCACGTGGAAACCTTGTATAATCGCGGAAGGTGTTTCGAAGTTTTGGGATATCCTGATAAAGCTGCAGATGATTATTTACTGGTTCTGGATAAAGATCCTGACAATGTAAAGGCATTATTAAGTCTTTCTCAATACTACTATAAAAAAGGTAAATATAAATCAACTGTGAACCTTTGCCAATATGCTATCAATATCGATGAAGACAATTATTTAGCTCATTACTATAAGGCTCGAGCTCACCATAAAAGTGGCGACTTCTCTAAAGCTCTTGAAGAATACAATTCTGTAGTAGATATCAATCCTGATTATGGATTTGCCTATTTTCAAAGAGGTTCTTTGTTGTTATCCATTGAAGGACTGAGGCCATTTGGTTGTTATGATTTGGTAACAGCAGATTGTCTGAAGGTAAAAGGCTCGAAGGAGGCTTGGATCAAATATTGTCGTTGATATTTCAGCAAATAGAAATATATTTCTGGTTTCAAATGCCTAATTCAATATTTTTTTTGTATTCAAGAATGAGTCCACTTCGAAAAGTCAGAATTCGTTGATATTCAACGAATTCTGACAAGTCCCCTTCAGGAGATTTAGGGGTGTTCTTTTCGGAGCGGACCCAATGTTTTTAAATTGAAAAAGGACACCTTTACGATGCCCCTTTTCCGTCCAACCCACATATCAAATTTCAATGTCAGTTTAATCGCGAAACGACGTTAGTTCTACTGGTTTTATTTACCTGCTTTGTATATCGCTTTTGAGGTCTGTTTTGCTGTACTTTATGTACTGTTCGGGTTCCCCTTGATCTCACTTGTTCCACTTTTCTATTGGGTTGTTGTGGTTTTCTGATCACTGTGGCGTTTCTTTGTTTTGAACTATTGGTTCTGATATTTACATTATTCTGCGTTTGCCTATTGCTCTGCCTGGGTTTCCTGATCCCAGAATAGTTTCTGACTGTTGATCTGTTGGAACTGTTATTTACTCTATTCTGTGATTGCTGATTGCCCTGATAGTGATTTTGCTTTTTCTGAGGCTTCTCAACATATACATTGGTATAATAGTTATTTTGTTTGCGGTGATTTTGATCACGATATCCATGATTGCTATGTGTATTTACATAAACTGTTTTTTGATATTTGTGATAGTATTTTGGATAGTACGTTTTATAATATGTTTGATGAAACCCGCAATAACCTGAACATCTATGTGATATCAATGGATATCGGCGATGCCTTATGGTTCTGTAGATATAACCGTATCGGTCAAATCGTACTTCTAAAAATGAGCCATCCCTATAAAGCAGTACATTGAAATTCGTGTAGCCGGGATGCGTGTATCGCTGGACATGTGCTATCTGATATCCATAATACTGATCTTGAATTGTATAGTCAATATATTCAGGAATATACCAATCCTGAGTGTAACCATATGAAGTATAAAAATACTGTGCCTTACTGTTTGTACTGAGAAGTATTATCATCCCCAAAATCAATCCTACATTTCTTATCTTTTTCATGATTCTCAATTTTTGATTCGGTTAGAATTAATCAAGTACTGTGCCAAAAAAAATTGAAAAAACGTATTTCATTAATTATCAATGATTTACTAATGATTTGTTTTTTAAAAATTGAATAAAAAGTATGATTATTTTCTGAAGTGAATTATTAGCAACCGTAATTTTTGGTTGATTTTATTTTATAAAACCCTTTATTGAATAAAAACTTTGAACTAGTCCCAGGTTGAAATTAACAGAAGATTACCAGGTTAAGAAAGTCAATACTGGGATAATATATTAGTTAAAATATTTCTCAGTCAGTTGTTTTGCCAGTGCTTCAAGATCTATGTTGAGCTCTTCTTTGTTTACAGATAGGACTTGCGCAGTCATTTTTTCCGGCAATTTGTCCGCACCCCAATAAGCGCCGAGGATAGCTCCTGCAATAGCGGCAACTGTATCATTATCTCTTCCATAATTAACAATAAATGCCATAGACTTTTCAAAATCAAAATCATTTAGCATCATGGCAGTGATGGTGATTAAGTAGATTTCACCCGGATGAAATGCCACATCCTCATTGGCAGAATCGAGCATATCAAACGCCATCTTTAATTTTGCATATTCCAACGT
Organism: Bacteroidota bacterium; assembly: GCA_024280115.1. Classification (GTDB taxonomy): domain Bacteria; phylum Bacteroidota; class Bacteroidia; order Cytophagales; family Cyclobacteriaceae; genus JAAUQL01. The sequence continues at coordinate 57,147 of JAJRQT010000063.1, forward strand.
ATCCATATGTTGCCAGGTATTAGGAATAGTGATGTTTTCATCAATGTCATCCATCGTCATGGCTGAAGTTTCGAAGGCGATATTTTTTGCATATCTGTAAAAACGGTATGCGCTTCTGCCAACCAGCCGACTCTTAAAGTATCCTTCGGGGTCGATATTTCTATTTACATTTAAAACGGATTGTGGAGTTGCGTTTTCGTCGAAAGCAGCAGAGGCCATTGCACTAACCAGGGCAGTCATATCACGGGCATAACCTATATCAAAAATTCCCAAGTCGTAGGCAGAGCTATAAGCCATTTCAGGATTTTTGGGAAAGACAGCACCGAAAACGGGTGAGTACAGCATTCCCGGACAAGCCATTTCCCCTCCGTAAAATTTGCTTAGGGCATTGGAATATCCATTTAGGTCATCATTTGCAAATGGCCTTGCAACCAGGGCAAACTCTTGAAGCCAGGCCATTTTCATGATATTTTCTTCGAAAGGCGCGGGATCAAAACTATTGGTGTTTTTTAAATTATCAATTTGCTTTTTGTAGATATCAACAATGAATTGAGCAAAAATCCCTGGTTTCAAATCAGACATGTCGCTTTCGAGCAGATATTCTACGACCAGCTTTTTCCATCGCGTGTCGTCTGTCGTACCACCGGCTGGTAAATTATTTTTCCAGGTTCCTTCTGCTGAAGGCGTTCTGACCATGGTGTCCAGGCCATCTACAAAACCATAATCCAGTTGTATATCTCTTCGGCTCCACATTTCTGTCGGCGCACCCATTGCATCCCCGATTGCAGAACCGATTAATAATCCCAGCACCTTATTGTAATACACTTCTTTTGAAATATCAGTCCGGGAGATAGATTTAATCAATGTATCATCTGTGGCCAATGATGGTTTTTCTGGCTTTTCTTTGCATTGCATAATAAGCAATAGCAGGAATAAAAAAGTAGGTAAAATCCATTTCATGATTTATAAAAGTTTGTGGGTTTGGGGTGATTTTACAAATTCAACAGCTAAATTCATTAATTCTGATTTTTCTTCCAGGTTCAATTCCAGTGGTAGTTGTGCAAGCCCGATGATCCGTCTTAAAATTTCAATTCCACAAAACCCGGAAAATAGTCCATAATCAAAATCAGCCCTTGCCTTATATAAATGCAATGCATTTTTAATTTCATTAATTTCCATTCCTGACATGAAAAAATGAGCTGTCATTACTGCAATATCAAATTCAGCATAGCCAAAATACGCAAATTCCGGATCAATTACTTTTATCTCATTGTCAACTTTCAGCCAGCTTCCGGGATAGTAATCTCCATGGATCAAAACTGGGCCAGGCTCAAGATATTTTTGTCCCAACCCATTGATGATTTCCTTTAGCAGCGCATCTTCCTTTATTTTTAACGAAAGCTTTTGCAAGCCTTGTTGAATGGCATCAAGATCAAAAATATTTTCCATGCTATATGGATAACTGAAAATATGTACATGATTCAATTGTTTCAAAACCTGGTTGGATGGGAACTGTTTTTGTTGATCTTCCCAGTTGCAATTGTGCAAATGAGAAATATAGTGTAAAAGGGAATTCAATTGGTTCTTTTGGATTTTTTGTGACTTTTTATATATAAATGTAAAGTCCGATGCTTCCCCTAAATCTTCAAATACTATTATAAGATTTCCTGGATCATAAGCTTGTAATTCCGGGGAATAACTATTAAAAAAAGGATCCTCTGATATGGTTTGATAGTATTTTGCTTCCACTTCCAGTCGCTCAGCCGGTGCATCAATATCTGGATATTTTTCAACCCAGGGTCTTCCTTGTTTTATAATAAACGATCTTTTGTCCGTAATAACTCTCCTTACAAAATTCATGTTTCCCTCACCCGGCTTTTCCGTGGAAATCACTTTTTCACTTTGAGCTATCCATCCTTTTTCAATCAAAAACTCATGAAGACCATCAAGATTTTCTTCATCAAAATAATGAGCATTAGGAAAGTGGGTGTGAAATACTTCTTTTTTATTGATCATTTATACGATTTTAAACTATTAACAAATCCAATTCAAAAAAAGTTGATTCTATCGATATTTAATCATGATTGAAGCTTTTTTTAAGTCATAGAATAGACATCAATATTGAATTAATACATTTTTATTATCATAGATACGCGCAGGGTAAACTGTAAACCTTGATCTCTGAACCTCAGGGCAATATATTTACAAATTAATAAAGTACTTTCGGGCTCATTTATAATCTATGGCGAAAAGAGACATTCAGGAAGAGCTGAAGCACTTGCAATCTTTGCTCAAAAAAGAAAAAGAGGAAGATCTTCTGATCTATAAGCGAAAGATGACCGGAACTTCACTCAAGGAGCGAAGGACGCAAGGTGTGTGCTGGTATCCCGTTGAATTGGAGAAAACAAAGTTTGATTCTGGCGAGCGGTTGTTAGTAAAAATTTCCCGTTCTCGGGATCATCGGGAGAGTCATATGTTCCAATCTGGAAAGTTGGTAAGCTTGTTCTCAAATGCGGGAAAAAACCATGAAAACAGTGAAGTTGTTAATGGAGTTGTTAACCAGGTGAGAGAATATGAGATGCTCATTACGCTAAATTGCGATGAGGTTCCCGAATGGATTCACGATGGTTATTTGGGTGTGCAATTGCTGTTTGATGAAAATTCCTATCGGGAGATGGAAAATGCGCTTAAATATCTCATTAAGACCAAAGAAGAACGCATCAATCAACTGAAAGGCATTTTGCTTGGCGGCATCGAGGCTCAATTTGATGATCGACTTCCTATCGAGATTCCGGGGTTGAATCAAAGTCAAAACAAGGCTTTGAACCTAGTGCGAAATGCCAGAGATGTAGCTATTATTCATGGTCCTCCGGGCACTGGAAAAACAACTACGTTGGTACGGTCAATTTTATACATGCTCAAAGAAGAAAACCAGGTTTTGGTTTGCGCCCCAAGCAATGCTGCTGTTGACTTGTTTGTTGAGAAACTGGATGAAGAAGGTATAAATGTAGTACGTATCGGGCATCCGGCACGGGTAACAGAAAATATTTTAAGTAATACACTGGATGCTAAAATTGCACATCATACCGATTGGAAAAACATGAAAACGCTTCGAAAACGGGCCGAGGAATTCCGGATTTTGGGTAAAAAATATAAACGAAATTTCGGACATGTAGAGCGCGAACAGCGCAGAATGGTTTTCGCGGAAGCAAAAAAGATGAAGGAGGAAGCTGAACAGTTGGAGTTTTATATTGTAAACAGCATACTCTCCAATGCCCAGGTAATCGCATCTACCCTTGTAGGTGCCAATAATTACAATCTGAAAGGAATGAAATTCCAAACGGTATTTATCGATGAAGCTGCCCAGGCATTAGAACCGGCATCGTGGATACCCATTATAAAATCTGAAAAAGTAATTTTTGCCGGGGACCATTTTCAATTGCCACCGACCATAAAATCTTATGCAGCAGCAAAAAACGGTCTTGAGGTAACCTTGTTTGAAAAAGCCATCAAGCGCAATCATGCCGATGTAATGCTTCAGGAGCAGTACCGTATGAATACAGAAATCATGAATTTCTCGAGCGATTATTTTTATAAAGGCCAGCTTCATCCGAATGAAAAGGTAGCTGATTGGAAAGTGTTTAAGGAGGATAGGTGTGTGGAATTTATCGATACGGCCGGGACTGGTTTTTTTGAGCGAATTGACTCAGAAACTAAAAGTTCCTATAATAAGGAAGAGGCGAATTTACTTATTAGGCATTTCAAAGAATATCTGCATCAAATCCAATTAATGAATAAACTCGATGAAGTTAATAACATAGGCGTCATTTCTCCGTACAAAGCCCAGGTCAGTTTGCTAAAAGAAATATTCGATGATACCTTTTCTGATAATGCAGATCTTCAATCCAAGATTGGCATTAACACCGTAGATTCATTCCAGGGCCAGGAGCGGGACATCATTTATATCAGCCTGGTGCGCTCAAATGAAAAAGGCGAGATCGGTTTTTTAGCTGATACCCGCAGAATGAATGTAGCAATCACCCGCGCAAAAAAGAAACTCGTGGTCATCGGAGATAGTGGCACTATTGGCACCCATCCCTTCTATCAAAAATTTCTGGATTATGTCAATGAAATTGGTGCTTATCGAAGTGCTTTTGAGTTGGGGGCGTAAAAATACCTCATGATTTATTCTTATTGTCAGAATCTGGATCTTCAGGATTAAAGGATTTCCAGAATTATAGTTATTGAATGATTTCATTTTCCATCGTGTTAATCTATTAATCCTGCCCATATATTCATCTCTCAAACTTTTCACCGGATTCATCATAACTGATTTAATAGCTTGAAAACTCACAGTCACTAAAGTTATCATCAAGGCTCCGGCGATGGCAAAACCAAAAAACCACCAATGAAGATCCATGCGGTATTCATAATTCTGTAGCCAGACAGTGAGTGAATAGTAAGCAATTGGGATAAATATGGCACAGGCAAGAATCACCAACACTACAAACTCTTTAGACAACAATTGCCAAATGCTGAAAACCGTTGCACCCAATACCTTTCGGATACCAATCTCTTTTGTCCGTTTTTCGGCCATGAAAGAAGAGAGGCCAAAAAGTCCAAGACAACTGGTGATAATTGCCAGGATGGCGAAAATTCCAGCAAGCTTGCCGATGTGTTCTACTGCTGCAAATTTCCGGGCATGCTCTACATCTGTAAACGTATATTCAAACGGAACATCCGGTATATATTGGCTGAAAACTCCTTTTATTGTTGCCAGGGACACTGATGCACTTTGGTCAGGGTTCAGTCGAAGCAACATATAGTTTGCTCCATCATCGTAGCGATTTATAAAATAAATTGTCGGTTTTACTGACTTAAATGGCGATTCCATTAGCATGTCTTTAACTACTCCCACAATTATATAGTCCCGCCTACCCCAGGTGATCGTTTCTCCAACTGTGTGCTCAATTCCCATATACTTTACAGCAGTTTCATTGACAATTAATGCAGCGGAATCTGTAGAAAAAATTTCGAATAAATCACTCCCAACATGCGAGCGATTATTCTGAGAACTCAGTCGCTCGGTTGTGCTGTGTGACAATTATGCATTAACATACCGGATTCCGCGTTATCCGCAGGAAACTCTGAGACACGAAGCTAAAAACTTTGAGAATTTGGGCTTAATAGACAAAAAGGAGGCTGAAACCTCTGTAAGTTTCTGATATTCATAGCTTTGCATCAAATGAAAGCTTATGAATAAAAAAAGTGTGTTTTTTGCAAAAGTTCCATTATTAAGAAAAATGGTAAAATTCGG
>JAJRQT010000064.1 GCA_024280115.1 Bacteroidota bacterium
TCAATATGTTTCATGGGTTTAGAACATTTTAATTTATTGGTTTTTTACAATTTTAATGATCTAAGCCCATTTTTTCAAGAAAAACACTCCCTTAAAAAATTGTAAATCAATAGATTATACCCCGAACTCACGTTAATTTATTTCCAGATCAGGCGTCCCTGGAAAAAGCTCAGAAAAACGGAACAGATAAATACAGTCTTTACGGAGATCCTTTATTTACAGATCCCAAACATGGTGATTTTAGTTTAAAGGATAATTCTCCAGCATTTAAACTTGGATTCCAGAATATCCCTATGGACAAATTCGGGGTACAAAAGCCCGAGTTAAAAAAATTAGCTAAAACGCCGGAAATACCAACTTTAATTATGTTAAATCAAAACAATTTTTCAGCAAATACAGTTCATTTGCTGGGCGCAACATTAAAGAACGTAGAAACTATGGGAGAACGGTCAGCCGCTGGTCTAAAAGAAATCAGCGGCGTATTGATTCTGCATATAGAGGAGGGTGGTCTGGCTGCCAAAGGCGGGTTACAGGAAGGCGATGTGATCATTCATTGTGAAAAAGAAAAAGTTAAAAATACCACCGATTTAATGAGCGCTTATCAGGGTAATAGCTGGAAAGGACGCCTGAATATCAGGATTGTTAGAGACCAAAAAGAAGCAGATATACTTTTAAAAACTAAATGATACGAACTTAACCATTATGGATTAAATCACCTCAGGTTTAACAACGAATGAAATTCGTTAATTGGAAATATACCGTTTGGGTCGGAAGACCGAAGTCGGAATCTGGAAGATTTTTCTTCTGTCTTCAAACCTTTTGAAAGGCTGAAAGTTTTTAGAAGCTAAATTGAAATTTGTGAAAGTGCATAGTTTTAACTCCCCATGAGACCAATACAATGATACATCAGTTTATAAACACATTAACATCAAAAACAGAACATTTATGAAGATTCAATAAGTGTCTTATTGAAATTTAACATTTAATACTTTCTACAACTTAACCAATAATTATTATGCGATTCCTAATCTATTCATTAATAATCATCTTCAGTACCAGTATAGCTGTAAATGCTCAGTCATTCAGAAAAATCGATAAAAGTCCACTGGATGTAGCCTACCTTCCGGATAATTTTGCACATGACCGAAAGGATGGAGAAAAAGCCATTATTAAAGTATATTATAGTCGCCCCCAAAAGAAAGACCGTGAAATTTTCGGAGCGAAAGTACCTTACGGAAAAGTATGGAGAACCGGTGCCAATGAAGCTGTCGAACTTAAAGCCTTTCAGGATATTTCTATCGGTGGAAAAAAACTAAAAGCAGGCACTTATTCATTATTTACCATTCCCGGAGAAAATGAATGGACCATAATAATCAATTCTGATCTCGATTATTGGGGGGCATATAGCTATCAGGAAAAAAATGATGTGCTGAGAATCAAGGTGCAAGCAATCTCTAATTCAAAAGTTGTAGAAGCATTTTCAATACAACTAAAAGATAAAGGAAATAATTCCGCGGTAATGAGACTGGCATGGGACAAAACAATTGTTGAAATCCCGATTGGTTATTAGATTAAATTAACGAGGGTTCGGTAATTAACACGCTATGAATCAATATTATACACGTCATTGCGATCCTGCCTTCGGTAGGCAGGGACGATGAAGGAGGAAGAAGCCTGCCTGGCCGGTAGGCAGGCAATCTTTCCGTATGATAGAGATTGCTTCACTCCGTTCGCAATGACGTAAAGTGTTGCTTTTCTGCAATTTTAAGTAACGTGCACTTGAATAGTATATCGAACTGACGTTAAATTAACCTTATGTACAAGTAGGGTCTCTTGTAAAGAACACCGCTTACAACTGAATGAAGTTGCTATTTCAAATTTTACTCCTTCAATGAGCCAATACCTGACTACAAATTCAACTCCCAACCCTCACGAGCTTCCCGCTTAATCAGCCCCTTTGCATATTCATAAGCGTCAACTTCCATATACTCCTTATTGAATCGTGGATTACCATTTGCGTTGTTGATCTTTATAAACTTAGCAATACCAATTTTATCCTCCGGATAAATGTTTGTGAATTTCATATTTCCTCCATCCCACTTTAATACCCGGTTCAATCCAGCAAGTCTGGCTGCCACGGTACCCATTACTACCACCTCATTAAATGGTCCTGCATATTCAAAATGTGATTTAGTTTTCACTCGTTTATCAGGACTTTCTTTACAGGCCCTTACCCAATCTTTTTCATGACCACTGATACCTCCCTCTACCAGTCGTTCATTGATTTCTGGTTTGTAATCCTTATAATTTTCTTTGGGTAAAAAAACCGGATTGTGCGCATAGCAACCAGTAATGATTTTACCCTTTGTGCCAACAAACATGACACCACCATCGCCATCACCCATTTTTTCGCCATCTTCCAACTCTAATGGTCTGTCCGGCATCATACCTCCATCATACCAGGTCACTTTTACAGGTGGCATTTTTACTTTTCTATATGCAGCCCGCTCAGGGAAGTAAAAGCTAATTTTCTCAGACATAGGAGGAGAATCCATAGTCCAATTGGAAGAGCTTGCTTCTATAGCTTCCGGATATTTCAGACGTAACGAACGCATGGCAATGTCGAGAATGTGGCAAGCCATATCGCCTAGTGCCCCGGTACCAAAATCCCACCGACCTCTCCAGTTCCAGGGATGGTAGGCTGGGTGATATGGACGCTCGGGAGCAGGTCCAAGCCATAAATCCCATTTCATGCCTTCAGGTTGAGGATATGTGTCCTCCGGAAAATTCAGGCATTGCGGCCAAACCGGGCGGTTAGTCCACGCATGCACCTCGCGCACTTCACCGATATCATTATTCCAGATACTTTCGCAAACCAGCGCTGTTGCTTCATTAGATGCTCCCTGGTTGCCCATTTGAGTCGCTACAGGATACTTTTTTGCTGCTTTGGTCAACATCCTTGACTCGTAAACTGAATGTGTCAATGGTTTCTGGCAATAGACATGTTTTCCCAGTTTCATCGCATCCAGAGTAATATTTGCGTGCGTATGATCTGGAGTAGCAATGATTACAGCATCTATCTGATCGCCAATTTCCTTGAACATTTTGCGATAATCCTGGTAAACATAAGGTTCAATTTTATCAGGAAATTCCTCCTTAAGATTCTTTAGACGGTTTTCAAGAACAATTTTATCTACATCGCACAACGCAACAAAATTTTCATCTGCACAATTGCGGAGGTTGTTAAAACCCATATGCAATCCAATGAGCGCTATATTTAATTTACCTTTCGGGAATACTTTTTTTTCAGCACATCCTGCAGTAATTATGGCAGGTACAGCAGTTACCGAAGCCAGTACTGCAGCAGATTTCACAAATTCTCTTCGTTGCATTTTTTTCATTATTCTCATATCTTAAAAAGTTCTATTGGTTTATATCAATCAACCTGTAGGTCAATTTATCCTTTTATTAATTACGGTTTTAATTACCGCTTTGTACTATGAAAGGATCAATTTTTTTTAGCAGAACCACTCTAACCGTTATGTCGAAACACTCATTTATCGTCCAGACAGGATTTTTGAAGAGGGTGCCGAAATATAAAATCAAATTATTCCTTCATCAACCAAGCCTCAGATACGATCGTCCCCCACCCTCCTGAATTTCTCCATTGTTCCATAGTTACCCGGTCTCCCGTGGCAACATCAGGCGCCTTTTCAAATCGAATCATCAATTCTCCATCCTCAGTAGCAGATTTTGGAATTTCAAAGATAAAAAAATCACTCATCTGCAATGGCAGTTCAATATTGCCCGCAATCAGAATATCATCTGCGTATATAGATTCTGATTTTTGATTCATACGCTCGGCATATCGCTCCTGGTACCATGGCCTGACCAATGTAAATCGAATTTTATAACTTGCCTCCGGATCTAATTCCCGATAATGCAAGGTAACACCCTGATCTTCATTTTGTGTAAAATACATGGATCGCTGACTCGGCCGGTTGCCTTTCGAAAGCATCTTCGAAACGTAGGGTTGTCCGTGATCATAGGGATAACCGAAAACTACATCCGGAGTTTTGTTACCCGTCCCAAGATTATTGTAAAAGCCTCCTTCACCAGGGTTTTCATAATCTACAATCATAGCCAGCAACTCAGCTCTTTTATTTTTTGGGGCATCCTCAGCGCGCTGTAATTGACGTTTTAACCAACCCAATCCGATGAAATCATGATTGAGATTGAAACAGCCATCATTGCAAACACCAAATAGCGTATTGCTCTCTTCTCCGAGTTTTCCCGCTTCTTCCCGCAAACCTCTCATCTCGTCACTTTCACCTAATTCACTATCCAACATGGTCAACGCTTCCTGTATAGACTCCTTTTTCAGTCCATTACCCAAAGCAACTGATACCTTATCTTCTACTTTCAGTTGAAGCTCAACTTGTTGTTTTACGGACAGCTGAACATATCGATCAAGCGCAGCTTTTTGCATATACATCCTCCAAAGCCAGTTATCTTTCATTATTTCTGTTGGCATTACCTCTCCTGCTTTTTTTACTGACTTATAATACCTTAAAATACCTTCTTTTTCCACAATCGGTTTTTCTGGTATTTCTTCCAAATTTTCCTCCAACTGAAAGAGCGCCTCTGACATAAAGGGTGCAGCTTCTTCACCAAACCACGTACGACAATACTCATTGACGACTTCCTCAACCGTCATCCTTGGAGACCACAATAGTCGCTGCCACATCCATTGGTTGAAATGATCGTGATGTCCGCTGGAATGCGTTATGTCA